>CANRBV010000012.1 GCA_947628965.1 uncultured Bacilli bacterium
TTTTTGCTATTTCTACCAATTTAGTCTTACAAATTCTATTTAGTTCTATTTTCTGAAATTTAACTTTTCATTTGAGCAAATTTTTTATTATTTATAAATTGCATATAAGTGTTTAAGTAATACTTTTTTATAACAAATTTGACTTTGTATATTAAATATATTAGAATAGATAACGTTTTTTATGAGAATTTTATTAAATCTCAAAAATCTAAAACTTTAAGAAAAAATAATTATTGGGAGCTAAAAGATGAGTAAAAAGGAAAACGATATTGAATTAAAGATTTATGAATTATTAGGAATTAAAACATTTAAAAAAATGGCTTTTAAATTGCGTGATTTTGTATTTCTACTAGTTAATTTTAAAATGCCAAAAGAAGAACGCCATAAATTTCTTTATGAAAAACCTAGTAATTATATTATGAAAAAAGGAAAGGGTATTCAAGATTTACAAGACTTTAAAAAGAAATTATTAATAAATGCAGGAATACATTTAAGTAGTATATTAATAAGTATAGGTAGTTTATTAATTTGTATACCATATTTTTTAAAAATTACTGATAGTACTGCCTCATTATTAACAACTATTCTTAAGCTGGCATTCACTATTTGTTATCTTTTTATTGTAATAAATATATATTGTGTTATGTTATAAAGATATAATTATATTAGAATTAATAGAGTTATTAAAAAAATGTTGCCACACGAAGAAACCAAGAAAAATACACTAAAGGAAGAATTAAAAAAAGAAGATTCCTTATTGACTAATTATACTTATACGATAATAAGTAAACAAGATAAAGGAAAAAATATTTCATTTCAAGAGTTTCTTGATATTGCTACTTATGCTCAATTAATACAATATCGTACGTATTTATCTTATATCAAAGCATTCAATCAAAAGCTTATGAAACAGCAAAATTTTTATGAATTAGGAGAACATAGTTTTAGTTTTACTATACAAAAAAATAAATCTTTAACATTAGAATTAACCATCAAAAGAAATAATAAAAACGATACTCATTAATTCTTTTACTGCGATTTTTATTTTGTTTCAACTGGAGTTTCTATTTTTGATAAATTCAAGTTTATTTAATTCAATAAACAAAAAAAAGAAGTATTACAATAGTGTTTCAGTTTAATGAAAGAACTTTGTATATTTCTTTTTCATAAGCAGTTAAATTACTTCTTTTCGATTTTTTCTTTTTCCTATTTAAGGTTTCAAAACTTTTGAAATCGAATTATTTTCACAACTCGTAAGAAAATCATTAATTTCGGCTTTTAATATTTCATTTCCAGCAGGATAAGTTTGCAAAAATTTTTTCATTTCCTCTGCATAGCCAATAAAATAATCTTCTTCAGAAATTTGAAATGCAAATATTGGTTTTGAATCAATTGTTAATATTGGTGGCATAAAATCATTTGTGTTTATATTATCAAGCAAAACCATACGTTTTAAAACTCCTCCATACGATTCAGCATTAAAAAAACTATTTAATGTTAAAGTATCGGCATCTCCTTCTTGCATATACATTTTTCCATCTTGTTCACAAATAAATACTGGTAGTACAAATTCAGGAAAAATTCCTATGACATTTGTTAATCCCACTAATCTAAAACTTTTATTTTCGGATTCTTTTCTACATCTTTCGCATTCTTGTCTCGACAAATCACGATATCGTTCTATAATATTCACAGACATATTATTATTCCTTTCGTTTTTCATTTTCTCTTTTATAAGATAGCATTTTTTAAAACGTTTGACAAGAAAAAAGTAACCACTTTTTTAGTGTCTACTTCTTTTCGATTTTCTCTTTTCCACCCATATAAGGTTGTAAAGCTTTTGGAATTAATATGCTTCCATCTTCTTGATAATTGTTTTCGATTAAAGCAATTAATCCCCTAGGGGATGCCACTACAGTATTATTTAACGTTGCAACATAAAAATTACCCTTCTCGGTTTTCATTTTAATGCCAAGTCTTCTAGCTTGAGCTTCTCCTAAAGTAGAACATGAACCAACTTCAAAATATTTTTGTTGTCTTGGACTCCATGCTTCCACATCGCAAGATTTAACTTTTAAATCTGCCAAATCTCCACTACAGCACTCTAGCGTACGAACGGGAACATCTAAACTTCTAAAAAATTCAACGGTATAACTCCACATTTTATTATACCAATCCATAGAATCTTCTAATTTACATAAGACAACCATTTCTTGTTTTTCAAATTGGTGTACTCGATAAAGACCTCTTTCTTCAATCCCATGAGAACCTACTTCTTTACGAAAACATGGGGAATAAGAAGTCATGGCAATTGGAAGTTCTAATTCATCAATTAATTGTCCTTTAAACTTACCAATCATACTATGTTCAGAAGTTCCAATTAAGAATAAATCTTCTCCCTCTATTTTATACATCATAGCATCCATTTCTTTAAAAGACATGACCCCTGTTACAACATCACTACGAATCATAAAAGGAGGAATACAATAAGTAAAACCTTTATTAATCATAAAATCTCTTGCATAAGCAATCATAGCTTCATGAAGCCTTGCAATATCTCCAAGGAGATAGTAAAAACCATTGCCACTTGTTCTTCCAGCTGCTTCTTTATCAATACCATTTAAATTGGCACAGATATCGGCATGATGAGGAATTTCATAGTCAGGAACGAAAGGTTCCCCAAATTTTTCTATTTCTACATTTTCACTATCGTCTTTGCCTATTGGAACACTTTCATCAATGATTTGAGGAATCAACATCATTTTTTCTTTTATCTTAATACCAAGTTCTTCCTCTTCTTTTTCAATACTTTCTAATTCTTCGTTAATCTTTACAACATTTTCTTTTAGAGAATTTGCTTCTTCTACTTTTTTTTCACGAAATAAAACACCAATTTGATCACTTTTTTGATTTCTTTCTTGTCTTAAAGTATCTCCTTTTTGTTTTAAATTTCTTATTTTCTTATCCAATTCTTCTACTTCATCCACAAGAGGCAATTTTTCCTCTTGAAATTTCTTTTTTATATTTTCTTTAACTAGTTCTTTATTTTTACGAATGATATCAATATCTATCACAATGTTTTCCTCCTTTTTAAAGTTTCACATTCCTTTAAAGATTTATATACAATAGGTAGAGCCCAAGCATATTTTTTTAAGGCTTTTTTCTGTTTTTCTTCTGGCAAATCTAAAATTCTTCTGGGACTTATATTATCACAAATATCATAAAATTTTATTTCAATAGCGAGAAAATTATCCGAATTTACGACAGAATAAATATAAGATTCATACGTTGGATATTTCTTTTTATCACGACTTATAATGGCAATAGATTCTATAATTTCTTTTGAAAAACCAAGTAAAGATAAATCTTTTAAATCAATGAAACTATCTTCCACTACATCATGTAATAATCCTACGATTCGTCCTTCTTCTGTTTTTGCTTTATCACTTACATTTACAAAATGACATAAAGCTACATTCCCAGATTTATCTAAACATTCTGCATAAACTCGACCTATTATAGCTAAGGCTTTATTGTAGTCCATTTCTTTAGGCCAATTAGCCATTTTTTCTAATTCTTTTACTGTAAAATAATTTGTAATCCTTCCCCAAATCATAATTATCCCCACTACATTCACTATAGACTTAGTATAGCACAATTTTTGGAATTCGCAAGGGAAATACTTTTTTTATTGATGATTTTTAATTGTCTTTTGTATGAAATCAAGAAATTCTTCTTGTGAAATAGTTGTTGTTTCTTCACTACCATATTTGCGGTAAGAAATCGTATGATCTTCTACTTCTTTTTGTCCTAAGATAAGCGTAAAAGGTATTTTTCGAATAACAGATTCACGCATACGATATCCGACTTTTTCTTCGCGTTTGTCAAGTTCAACACGAACATTTTCATCTAGCAATTGTTGATAAATGTTTTCTGCATATTCTAAATGGTATTCATTATTGACTGGTAAAATATTTACTTGAACAGGACTTAGCCATGTTGGTAATGCGCCCTTTTTTTCTTCTAAATAGTAAGCGATAAAACGATCAATACTTCCTAATATCGCTCTATGTAAAACAACGGGCGTTTTCTTTTCACCATCACGATCGACATATTTTAAATCAAATTTCATAGGTAAGCAAAAATCAAGTTGACATGTCGATAAGGTGTATTCATTTCCAACGGCAGGACGTACTTGAACATCCAATTTTGGTCCATAAAAAGCGGCTTCGCCTATTTTTTCGATATACGTAATACCAATATCATTTAAAACCTTACGTAAGGTATCTTCAGCGTTATTCCACATTTCATCATCGGGATAGTATTTTACTTTATCCATCTTATCTCTTAAAGAAAGTTCAAAGTGATAATCTTTTATTCCTAGTTCGTTATATACTTCTAGTATTAAATCGACAACAGACTTAAATTCACTTTCAATTTGCTCAGGAGTTACAAATAAATGAGCATCGTTTTGACAAAAGCTTCGTACTCTTTCAATTCCCTTTAAAGCACCACTTGCTTCAAAACGACAATCTCTTGCTATTTCTCCAATACGAAGTGGTAAATCACGATAAGAATGGATATCATTTGCATAAATCATCATGTGATGTGGGCAGTTCATAGGTCGAAGAACAAATTCTTCTCCTTCTACTTCCATTTTAGGAAACATATTTTCTTGATAGTGATCCCAGTGACCACTTGTTTTATAAAGTTCTACACTTCCTAGTGGTGGAGTTAAAACATGTTTATACCCAAGTTTCTTTTCTTTTCCTTTAATATAATTTTCTAATTCTTCCCAAACAATATAACCATTTGGCAAATACATAGGAAGTCCTTTTCCTACTAAATCACTCGTCATAAAAATGCCTAGTTCTTTACCAAGTTTACGATGGTCCCTATTTTTAGCTTCTTCTAATTCTTCTAAGTAAGCATTCAATTCTTCTTCGGTTGGAAAACATACTCCATAGATTCTTTGCAAAACTTTGTTGTTCACATCCCCTTTAAAGTAAGCCCCACTAAATTTAATCAGTTTAAAGTATTTACATTCTTTTACACTATCAACGTGAGGACCACGACAAAGGTCTGTAAAGTCTCCTTGCGTATAAGTTGAAATAATGGTACTTTCTTCATCCATTCTCTCAATCAAATCAAGTTTGTAAGGGTCATCTTTAAATTGTTCTAAAGCATCCTTTTTACTAATTTCATTTCGAACAATTCTTTTTCCATCTTTACTAATTTTTTTCATTTCTTTGGAAATAGCTTCGATATCTTCATCCGTAATTACTTTATCTCCCAAATCAACATCGTAGTAAAAACCAGTATCAATAACAGGTCCTACCCAAAATTTTGCATCAGGCCATAAATGTTTAATGGCTTGTGCCATCATATGAGCACAACTGTGGTTTAACTTGTTTAAATATTCATCTTCTTTAAAATTTATCATTTTTCTTCCTCCAATTTTAATTCTACTTCTATTTCTTTATTTATTCCTTTTTTAAAGATATCTCCTAAATTTTTATTCCCTACAATACTTCCGTAATGAATAGGAATTACTTTACTTGGACATATCGTATTTATATAGTCTATGGCTTCTTGATAGTCCATAGTATACACTCCTCCAATTGGAACAAAACAAATATCGGTTTTAACGTTTTTTAATTCTTCTAATTCATCTGTATCTCCCATTACATAATAGTTTATACCTTCTATACGCACTTTATAACCAACATATCCCTTTTCTTTTGGATGATATGGTTTTTCTAAGTTGTATGCAGGTAAACAGTCAAATTCGATATTTTCTACCTTATAATGAGAATATGCTTCAACCACCATATAATGCGTAGTAATTTTGCTTATTTTTTCTTCTAGTATTTTAGGAACAATAAGTAAAGTGGTCTTCTTAATCACATTTTGAATCGATGTTTCGTCATAGTGATCATAATGATCATGTGTTATAAATACGTAATCGGCATCATGTAATTCTTCTTCAATTTTAAAAGGATCAAAATAAATTTTTTCTTTTCCACTTAATAAAATTGCCGACTGGGTAAAAACTTTTATGTCCATATATTTTCATCCCTTTCAAAAAAAAAGGATAGAACCAAGGAGCAAATTTCTTGCGGTACCATCCTTTATTTTACTTAATTATCGATAACGGCTTTTAAACCGAGGAGTATAAATCCCTCTAGAAAGGAGTAACTTTAAATCTCATTTATTCATTTTCACCAACCATGAACTCTCTATAAAACAAGGAAATAAAATCGTGTCTTTCATCATCAATTTATAAAATGAGTTTAGCACTTTCTTTTTTTATTGTCAAATTTATTTTGATTAAAATATTTTTATAAAATTTTAAATTTTCATTCCTATAAATACTAATTATTTTCAAAAATTTTTACCATTGCATTTTTTATATTAAAATTTTCTTAATAAATCAATTAATCTTGTATTTTTATAAATACTTTCTCTTCCCACTTTTTCAAATTCAAGTAATCCCGCATCTACTAAACTATTTAAATATGAAGTAGCAGTTTGTCTTGTTACAGCACATCTATTTTCAATATAATTAATTCGAGTATAGACTTCAAAAAATAGGGAATCTAATAGCTCATCAGAATATATTTTGGGTAATTTTATCATAAATTCTTCTTTATAAGATTCCATTTCATTTTGAATTTGTTTAATTAATTCAATTGTATTTTTAGATGTTTCTTCGATTCCTTTTAATATATATATAATCCAATCTTCATAGTTATCATTTTCTCTAAATTCAGTAAATAATTTATAATATTGGTCTTTATTTTTATTAATATAATTACTTAAATAAAGAATTGGACTATCTAAAAGATTATTTAATACTAAATATAAAACATTTAATATTCTCCCAGTTCTGCCATTTCCATCGTAAAATGGATGGATAGATTCAAATTGGTAATGAATTAAAGCCATTTTTATCAACGGATCTACTAAAGCATCATTTTCATTAATATAATTTTCAAGATTTTTCAATAAATCTCTAATTTCATTCTCTTCTTGTGGCGGAGTATAAATTACTTCTCCAGTTTTACTATTAACTAATTTAGTGCCAGGATTTTTTCTTATACCAGCCTTATTGTGTTCAATCATTCCTTGAAGTTCTACTAAAATATTAGTTGAAATAAATTTTTTTCTTTTATAAGTTCATATCCACGCCAAATAGCACTTCTATAAAGAACAACTTCTTTAGCAGATTCATCTTTAAATCCACTTTCTGTTAATACTTTATAAATACTATCATGTGTCGTTACAATATTTTCTATCGCACTACTATCCTTTGCTTCATTAATCGTAATAGCATTAATCAAAATATGTTGATTTGGAATTGAATTAACAAAACCTTTTAATTCAGCAAGTGATCGTGAAGCTTCATTTAATGCTTCAAGTATTCTTGGTGTTTTTAAATCGTAATCATTAAATGGTAATAATTTCATAGATATTCATCACCATATATATAATATTACACTATTTTTTTAATACATATAAGAAATATGTTAAATTTTTTTAGTTTTTTTAACATATTTTATAATTATGTTAAAAATTTTCTTAAATGCTGATATACTTTAATTCATTTTATTTATTTTTTTTATAGTTTACAAATTAGAATTGATTAAACATGATAAATATAAAGTTCATGTTGAGCACGCGTAACCGCTACATAATAAAGATTTTTCTCTTCTTCAGTAAAAAATGAATCTTTATCTTGATAAACGATTACACTATCAAATTCTAATCCCTTGGCTAAATAAACAGGAATTAGTACGCACTCTTTATGAAAATCGGTGGTTTCTTTATCCACAAAAGAAATCTCTATTTCCTTTTTTAAAAGTTCGTACAATTCTTCTGCTTGTTCTTTATTTTTAATAATAATTGCTAAAGATTTATATTTTTCTTTTAAATGTTTTACATCACTTAACAATGTTTCTTTGGTATTTCTTATAACAACAGGTTTATGCTTTTCTTTTCGAATCGCACACACATGATGTAAATCAAGAATTTTATTTGCATATTCAACAATTTCCTCACTGGAGCGATAAGTCTTTAATAACTCAAGGTATTTGCCATTAAAAAGCGTTGCTAACTCTTTTAAACTTTCATAATGATAAAATGGATTAATGTTCTGATTCACATCTCCTAAAATAGTAAAGGAAGCTTTTTTAAAAATATTTTTTAAAATGACGTATTGTAAATAACTATAGTCTTGCGCCTCATCAATTACGACTTGTTCAATATAAGTTTCATAATAGAAGCCTTCCATTAGTCCTTTTAAATACAACAGTAAAAGAGCATCATCGTAAGCAATTTCTTTGGTATTGTTTAACTTTTGAATTTCTTTTTCGGTTATGTTTCCTTTAAAGAAAGGACTTTGATAAAACAGCATCAATAACTTACGATAATCTTTTTTTAGATGAAGAGAATCTAAAAGCAATTTTTGATAAGTAGCTTTCTTTTTAGAGCTACCTTTATAATTATTTTCACTAAATTTAAGAGCCATTGCAGAAATTCGTTCAAAGAACAATAGTGAAGAATAGCGATTTTTAAATAAGTTATTTAATTCTTCCTTACTATAAAAATAAACTTTATTTTCTAAAATATCTTCTTGAAAAGTAATCGTATCTTCTAAATGATGCACAAAATCTTCTAAATCCTTCATCACAGCATTACTTTGTTTGTACTTTAATAACTCACTATTTTCTTTTCCTTCTTCATAATGACGATTTAAAAAGTCTATATAACTTTCGACATGTTTGTATTCCGTAATTCTTTTATTTAAATAATCATGAAAAGTCGTTTGTAAAGTATTTTCCTCTCCTAATTCTGGTAAGACATTCGAAATATATTCTGTAAATATTTGATTGGGTGAAAAGATTAAGATCTTTTCTGATGTTAGGTTTTTAATCTTATAAAGTAGGAAAGCAATACGATGAAGGGCAACACTTGTTTTTCCACTACCAGCAATTCCTTGAACAATTAAGTGTAAATCTTTTGTATTTCGAATGACATTATTTTGTTCTTGTTGAATGGTAGTTACAATATTTTTCATTTTTTCTGTTGATGCTTCTGCTAAAACCTCTTGGAGTATATCATCATCAATATTAATGGAACTATCAATAATGCGTAGTAGTTTTTGATTTTCAATTTTATATTGTCTTTTTTGGTAAAGATAAGAAGAAATTATACCCATTGGAGCTTCATAAGAACAAGGGCCACTTTCATAATCATAAAATAAACTACAAATAGGAGCACGCCAGTCATAAATTAAATTATTTTTTTCTTCATCTTTTAAATAGGTCATTCCAATATAAATTTTTTGTTTTTGCTTTGTCTCGTCATCCACAACAATAGAGGCAAAATAGGGACTATCTTTAATTTTTAAAAGTTTTTTAAAGTAATCTCTTTCTCTTAATAAACGCCTAGCTTCTTGTTCATCGCTTGTTCTTACGCTATTTAATTCTTGAGCATCCATTCCTCCTTTATTTTCCCAAGCATATTTTCGAAATTCTTTAATTTTTTCCATGTCTTCAAAAATATTCGTTTCCATTTTCTCAATGGTTTTGTTTAAATAATTCGCGGTCAGTTCTAAGTTTTGTTCTTCTTGTTTTCTTTCTTTGTTATCCATTTTTTCCTTCCTTTCTAAATTCCAAAGAAAAATTCCCGAAAACAATTATTCGAGCCAGTATAGTATAGATTATAAGTAAAAAGTCTTTTTAATTGTACCCGAAAAAAAAGAATGTGTCAATTCTTTTAGATTTAAACTTTTTTTAAATAAAAAACTAATCTGGTAAATTCATTGTTAATTACATATTTTTAATATGTTGAAATAACTTTCTTTTTTTCGATATTATATCCTATTTTTTATAATTACCAAAATTTAATTTGAAAAGTAATAATTTAGTAAAATATAAAGCCAATTAAAAATGGAAGCTTTATAAAATAATGGTTTATTAAAACTCGTTTTTATCCAAAAAAAATTGCTATAAAAATAACAATTTTATCTACCATAAGGATATGGATAATAGTAACTATAAGAATAATTTCCATAAGGTCCTGGTCCCATTGGAGGATAAGGTCTTTGTGGTGCAACATTATAAATTGGTCTTGGACGTGTTAATCCAACGGCTGCACCTCCAACGAGTGCTCCTGTTAAAAATGGAAAGAAAAATTGGCGATCTCCATTATTATAAACAGGTCTATAGGAATATGAATTTGGATACATAAAAAGTCCCCCTTCTAGTTTAGAATATGAAAAAAAAGACTTTTGTTATTTATAAAAGCCTAAATAATATTTTTTCTTACCCTTTTTTATAATAATAATTTGATTATCAATCGAATCATTTTTGGTAATGATTTTTTCTAAATTGGTTTCCTTTTTATTGTTAATAGAAATAGCTCCACTCGTAATCATTTCTCTTGCTTCACGTTTACTAGAACAAATTGTAGATTCTACTAATAAATCAACAAGCAAAGTATTTTTGGTGATTTCAAATGTTGGAATATCTTTTAAACTGGCAATAATATCTTGAGCACTTAATTTAGTAATATCTTCACTAAATAAAGATTCGCTCATTTCTAAGGCATGCTTGTATTCTTCTTCCCCATGTAAAAATGTTACAACTTCGCGAGCAAGGGCCTTATGTGCTTCTCTAAGTTCTGGATGATTTTTATTACTTACTTCTAATCGTTCAATTTCTTCACGAGATAAGAACGTAAAAATCTTTAAGTAATCAATCACCATTTCATCATCACTATTAATTAAATATTGATAAATTTCATAAGGAGATGTTTTCTTTTTATCAAGCCATAAAGCATTTCCTTCACTTTTGCCAAATTTATTGCCATATTTATCTGTTACAAGAGGCATCGTAAATGCATAAGCATCTTCACCCAATTTTTTCTTAATTAAATCGACCCCAGCCGTAATATTTCCCCATTGATCACTTCCAGCTACTTGTAAAGTACAATTTTTATTTTCATATAAATGAAGAAAATCTAAGGCTTGCATAATCATATAAGAAAATTCGGTATAGGTTATTCCCGTCTCTAATCTTCTTCTAATAATATCTTTATCTAACATATAATTGACATTAAAATATTTTCCATAATCTCTTAAAAAATCGATAAAATTAATATCTTTAGACCAATCGTAGTTATTTACAACTTCAAAACCAAATAAATCTTTTGCTTGTTTGGTTAAACATTCAATATTATGTTCAATTTCTTCAATCGATTTCATTTCTCTTTCACTGGTTGGTCTTGGATCTCCAATTCTTCCTGTTGCCCCGCCAATTAATAAAATAGGCGTATGTCCTCCTTCTTTTAATCTTTTGGAAATTAGAAAAGAAGATAAATGTCCTAAATGCATAGAATCCGCTGTGGGATCAGTCCCAATATAAAAAGTCATGCCTCCTTTATTTAATTTTTCTTCCAATTCGGGAGAAGTAATATCTTTAATTAAACCTCTCCATTTTAAATCCTCAAATAATGTCATATTTTTTATCCTTTCTTTTTAAAATAAAAATGCGACTATTTCCCTCTAAGGACGAAATAATCGCGGTACCACCTTAATTCATGACGTATCATGCACTCTTTTTGATTATAAAGCATCACCTAATTAACTCCAAAATGGGTATTTCATTTTTTCTTTATTGATTCATTTTCACCAACCATGAATTCTCTTTTTTCTTAAAAAAAAACTACTAAACATTTTATCTACATTAACAAATTTCTATTTATACTTTATCATAGAAGTTTTAGGACTTCAAGTATTTTTAGAATTTAAAAAACGATTAAGCTGTTTTTTTCTTAGTCGTTTTTACTTTTTTTGAAGCTTTTTTTTCGGTTTTTTCTATTTTATCAATTGCACCTTGTAAAATATCTACTGTTTTTGTTTTAATATCTTCTGCTGCTTTTTCAATGACAGGAGCACTTTTTTCTTTAGCTATATCTAATAAATCATCTGCTTTTTTAAGAAGCGCATTTCCTTTTTCTTTTATAACTTCTTTTACAGTTTCCTTATCTAAACTTTCCAATTCTTTTTTTAGTTCCTTTACTTTTTTATCTAATTTTTTCTTCACATCTTCTTTATCTAAGTTCTTTAAATCATTAGCTATTTTAGAAGTTTTTTCTTTTAGGCATTCTCTTGTTTCACTACCCTTTTTAGGAGCAAATAACAATCCTAAACCTGCACCAATTGCAGCTCCTAGAATAAATTTTCCTGTTCCTTTTTTACTCATTTTCATCACTTTCCTTTTTTATTTTTTTCTTTTTTCTTTTTATTATTAACTTATTAAATAAAGATACTATTCCATCAACTACTTTATCTGTAGCTAAAGCAATTTTGTCTGTTGTATAATCTATAATATGAAAAAATCCATTTAAAGTTTGCACTTTTTTATTTACATCATCCACAACTTTTTCAACTTTATTTAAAGTAATAATAAACTTTACACCTAATATTATGCCTATAGTTAAAAAAATTATTAATAAAAAATAAATTACTAAAGGTAAAAAATCTAACCAAAAGCTCATTATTCGTCATCCTCTCTATTATCATACATTGAATCAATTAAATCAAATAGATCATTTTCAAGTGTATCCTCTTCGAAAGCCTTTTCGTTATGTTCTAAATCTAGGTTCAGTGGTGAAATCTCTTCTTCTGATTTTCTCTTTCCGTAGTCATTTTTTACATTTTCACGTCTTTTTTCCGTTCTCAATTCTGATTTAGGTAGAGAAATTGTCTTTTCGTCAATTTCTTTCAACTTATTTCTAGATATTTTATTTTCTTGAGTAATATCAATAGAACTATTTGTGGATTCTTCTAATAAATCATTTGCTTTTTTTTCATCATAAAAAGATTCTTTTGAATTATCAATTGATTTTTCTATATCTTCTTCTAATGTACCAAACGCTTTTTTACGTATTGCATCAATATCAAATTTTTTCTTAGGTTTTTCTTCTTTTTTTACTGTAACTATATCTTCTTTTTTGTAATTTTTATCTAGTATACCATATACAGGTGATATTACTGGTGAAGGCTTAAAGGTTTTTATTTCTTTTTCTTCTTTTCTTTCTATTTTCGTTTCTTTATGTATAGGTGTTGCTTTAGGTCTTTTGTCAAACTCATAAGAAACTGGTTTTACACGATCAAACCTCTCTTTAGGCGTTACAAAGGTATCTTCCTTTTCATTTTTTTCGATGGTTTTATAATTTGATTTAAATTCTTCTTCATCAAATTCAGGAAATTTAAAAGTATTATCTACTTTAAATAGTTCTCTTTCATTTTGTTCTTCTTTTTCTAAAAATACATTTGGTTTTTTTACTTCCTTTTTTTCTTCAACCAAAGTTGAAACCTTTTTTTCTTCTTTTTGTGGTTCTGTTTTTGCTTCTTCTTTTGATTCAATTGGTACTTCAATCTCATCTTCAAATAAAGCATTTTTAAGCTTATTAAATAATCCCATTACTTTCACCTCTTAATTAATTAAATCCGTATCTATTACATCCTTTATATTTTGTTCAATTGGTTCTTCAAAATTTTCTATATTACTTTCCTTACCAGCGGTCTCAAAAATGTTGTATTCATTTTCATTATAATTCAAAACATCTTCTTCAACCATATTTTCAATAATTTTATCATTATAGGTAATAGTTCCTAATAAAGAAGTAACATAAGCAAGCATTTCTCGGATATCCTTATTATTTACTATCACTTCTATTTTAGCATAATTATACATAATTTCAATTAAATATTTATCATTTCCTTGTAAATTTATTTCTAAATATCCAAATTTTCCATCTTTTTCTATCTTTTGTGAATAGTAAGATTGGGTTTTTATTGTATATTGATTTTCTACTTTATGATAGTAGCTAATTATATCTACATACATATAAATATTATATTTTTCACTTTTTAAAGTCACATTATTATTACTATCTTCTATTACAATTAAACCTTTTGGTAAATAATAGCTATACCCTTGAGACGTTCTATTTTTAAAGGTTGTATTTTTTGTTAAACCATTAGCAATAATCTGTTCATAACTACTTTGACTAATATTTTGGCATCCCGTTAAAAAAAGTACCATAAGTAGAAGTAGGAATCCTTTTTTCATTAACTAGCCTCCTATTTTTTTATACTTTATCATTATAACAAAAAAAAAGAGTTTTTACTACTCTTTTTAAATATAGAAAGTTTTTTACTTTATTTTTTTAATAACCACGCCTATAGTAAAGAAAAAAATTACTCTCCTTTTACAATTTCTATAGCTTTATGCATCTTCATATCATATTTTACAACATCTAAACTGCCATAAGCTTTTAATAATTCTTCTTTACTAATACCATAATTTTCAGCCATTTCATCGGCTTGTTTATTTGCATCTTTATCACTAATTTCAATATTTTCAACTTCAGCGACCTTTTCAAGCAAATAGCGATATTTAACACGTTTTGTTGCTTCTGGTTCCATTTGTTCATGTAATTTTTCATGGGTCAATCCACTAAATTGATAATATTGTTCAAGACTTAGACCTTGCATTTTTAATTGTTGCTCAAATTGATGAATCATACGATGAATCTCATCATCTAAAATTTCTTCATTGATATCAATGGTCATATTATCACTTGCTTTTGCAAGACAATCCTCAATGTATTGATCTTCAATATCAGCTTCTTTACGTTTTTTAATGATTTCTTCTACTTTTTTATCAAATTCTTCTTTGGTTTTTACATCTTCATAACCTAAATCTAAATAAAAGTCTTCATTTAATTCTGGAAGTATTCTTCTCTTTATTTCATTCACTTTTACTTCAAATTTAACGTCCTTATTTTTTAATTCTTCAGTATAATTTTCAGGGAATTTTAAATTTAATTCTTTAGTATCCCCTACTTTAAGTCCTATAAGACCATCTTCAAATCCTGGTATAAACGTATTACTCCCAATTTCAAGTGGATAATTTTCTGAGGTTCCACCTTCCAAAACTTTGCCATCAACAAATCCTTTAAAATCGATAATAGCTGTGTCTCCTTTTTCAATCTTACTATTTTCATCTTTCACTTTAATTTCGGCGTATTTATTTCTTAAAGTTTCTATTTCAGCATTTAATTCTTCTTTGCTTACTTTGGCAACTGGTTTTTTTATTTTTAAATTTTTATATTCTCCTAAGACAACTTCTGGTGCTGTAATAAAGGTAAATTCTAAAATACATTCTTTATCATTAATATTTTTAACATTCAATTTTGGTTCACAAACAGGTGTAATATTTTCTTCTTTTAACACTTTTTTATAAGCCGCATCAACAGCATTATCAACAGCATCCATATAAAGAGATTCAATACCAAATTTTTTTATAAACATCTCTTTAGGTGCAGCGCCTTTACGAAAACCATCTATCTTTACATCTTTATTTTTTTTCTTATAAGCTAAATCAAGATATTTTTCCCATTCTTTACCCTCAATTTTTATTTCTTTTATAATAACATTACTTTTCATAATTGAAAATCCTTTCTAATTAAGTCCTATTATACCTAAGGCATGTAAAAATTGCAAACTATTTTCATATAAAAATTGTACAAAACTTGTACAATTTTACTTTATATCTGTAATGGTGACAGTAAAACTTCCATTGGGAGAATTTACTTCTACTGTTTCTCCTTTTTTATGACCGATAATAGATTTCCCTATTGGACTTTCATTTGAAATTTTATTTTCAAATGGATCTGCTTCTAAAGAGCCAACAATTTTATATTCCTCTATCTCACCATCGTCATAAGTAATCTTAACTGTACTTCCAACATTTATCGTATCTTTCTTATTTCCATCGGCAATAGTACAGTGCTCTAATTTATATTCCAATTCTTTAATTCTTGCTTCTAATTGAGCTTGTTCATTTCTTGCAGCATCGTAATCACTATTCTCTGATAGATCTCCAAGAGCTCTTGCTTCTTTTAAGGCTTTAATAACTTCTGGTCTTTTTTCTGTTTTTAACAAATTTAATTCTTGTTCTAATTCTAAATAACCATCAGCTGTTAGCATAATATTTTCAACTTGTTTCATTTTTCATTCCACCTTCTAAAAATACCAGTTCTAAGAATACTATAAATAATCTTTTTTGTCAAACATTTTTATGCGCATCATATCGTATTTTTCTAACCTGATATCTACCTTTAATTTTATAAGTGCTTTTGGGTGATTAGAAACTTCTATAAGTTTATCATTTTCATCATAAATTTCTTCAATTTTATATGTGTATGGATCTAAGTTAGGGCCAAAAAATTCTACTACGTCCCCTTTTTTAAAATAATTGCGATGTTCTAAAGTTACTATATGCTTTTCTTCATCATAATCAAGTACTAGTCCTAAAAAATCTTGATTAGATAGTTCTTGTCTTCCCAAAAAGTATTGTTCCTTTTCTGTTGGTAAACCATTTAGAAATTGCGAAGTAGAATCTCGATTAGCACAGCGATTCAATATATCTAAGTAATAGTTTATTTTTCCCTCTGTAAGTGTTTCTTTATCAATTTCTTCAATAATTTTTCGATAAACATAAATAACTGTGGCAATGTAATAAATGCCACGCATTCTACCTTCAACTTTAAAAGAGTTTACTCCAATATTTATTAAGTCTTTAATATATTCTATTAAATTTAAGTCTTTTGGTGTCATACTAAATATTTCTTTATTATGGCCAGCTTGGAAAGTCCAACGACAAATTTGAGCACAACCTCCTCGATTGGCATCTCGAAGTGTACAATAATTAGACATAACACAACGGCCACTAAAGCTTGTGCACATTGCTCCATGAATAAAGCATTCTAATTCTAAATTCGTTTTTTCTTTAATTTCTTTTATATCTTTTAAATTTGCTTCTCGAGCAAGTACTAATCTGGATACTCCGAGTTCTTTATAAAAAAGGGCAGATTCACTATTTAAAATACTTGCTTGGGTAGAGACATGAACTTCTAAATTTAACCCAAGCTTTTTTACTTTTTTTATTACAACAATATCACTTGCAATAATGGCATCTACATTTATTTCATCCAATTGTTTTAAATAAGAATCTAGACCCTCTAATTCTTTTTCATGAAAAATAATATTTACGGTCACATAAAGTTTTTTATTTCTTTCATGGGCAAATAAAACAGCCTTTTTAAGTTCTTCTAAAGTAAAATTATTCGCATTAGCCCTCAAACCAAAACGTTTCCCAGCACAATAAACGGCATCTGCACCATATAGAAAAGCAATTTTTAATTTTTCCATATCTCCTGCAGGAGCAAGTAATTCTATCTTATTCATGGTCTTCCTCCTTCAATTGATAATAAGTCTCTTGATATAAAAAACCCGTATCTTTATCAATAGAGATTTCTTCTTTATTTAATATTTTTTCAAGTTCTTTTAAACTTAAATGCATAGGATTTAGGAAAGAATATAAAATATTTTCGTGTTCAATATCGCGATAATCGATGAACTTTTTAGCATATAAAACAGTACCAAATTCGTTTTCAACAGCTAAGAATTCTTTTTTTGTTCCTTTTTCTATTAAGAGTTCTTCTTGATTTTCTAAAAGATTAAAATGTTTTTGATAATTTTTCAAAAGTGTTCTTCTAGAATATAAAGCTTCTGCTAAACTAAAAAAAGGAACAACCAATGGCTTTTTTGCTTGATTTAAAATAGAAATCATTTCTTTTTTGGTAATATCGGTGCTGATTAATAGACTGTCCACATAATCTAAATAATAATTAATAGAACTAGCATTTGTTGTATTATGACTTTGCATATAAATAAGTTCTAAAGATAAACCGAGTTTTTTTACTATTTGAATTACACCTAAATCGGTAAAGCAAATTCCTTTAATATTTTTATTTATTTTTTTTAATTCCTCTTCAAGTTTTTTTATACCTTCACAATCCAAAATGCGATTCATATAAAGATAAGAATCCATTCTATCGATATTCTCCATTTTATAGGTATTTAAAAAACCCACAGAAAAGTCTTTAACGGGAAAAAGAAAGTTAATTTTCTTAACTTTCAATTTTAAAATTTCCTCATTAGTAACTACAATTAAAAATTGTCTTTCCATCATTTTCTTTTGCTCACGCTTAATCCATCACCGATATCTATAAATTCGGTTCCAAATTCTTCATTCGTTTTTAAAAATTCAATGTAACTTTCAATTTTATCTACAATACCACGTAAATTTTTGCTATCAATGGTTTCTTTTTTACCTACATAACCATGGAATTTTAAATTATCGGTAATAATAACTCCTCCAGGAGCCAAAAAATATTTAAATTTTTCAAAAAACTTCGTATATTGTCCTTTTGCTGCATCGATAAAGATTAAATCATAAGATACTCCTGTTAAATTAACCTCTAAAGCGTCTTGAAATACAACATTTACTTCTTTATCAAAGCCACACTTTTTTACATTTTTTAAACATTCCATATAACGTGATTCATCACGTTCAATCGTAGTTACTTTTACTTCTTCACTAGATGATGCCATTAAAATTGCTGAATAGCCAATAGCACTACCAATTTCTAAAATATTTTTAACATTATTGTTTTTAATATATTTCATAATAAAAGCTATTGAATCTTTTTCAATAATAGGAACATTTTTTTCTTTCGCATATTGTTCCATTTCTAAAATATATTGTTTCATTTTGTCTCAACCTACTTCTCTTTGTATGTCAATAAATTCTTCATAAGTATTTGCAAAAAATACTTCATGCGTATGAATATTGGCATAAAAATATATATAATCTGTATCACTAGGATTTAAAACGGCTTTAATAGAGGTTAAAGATGGATTACAAATAGGTCCAACAGGTAATTTTCCAGCCATTCCGCTATTGGATTCACTTGTATTATAAGGATTTACTGTTCTTAAATCATTCATCGTAAGGGTCTCTTTTAAAGACTTTTTAACTGCGTAATATGTTGTTACATCCATACCTAGTCCTTTACCCATTTCCAATCTTTTATAAATGACTTGAGCAACTCTTCTTCTATCTTCTTCACTTACAGCTTCTAATTCTACAATAGAAGCCATAGTAAGAATTTCATGAATCGTATGGTCATTATTACTTAAATTTAAATTTTCTAATTTCGTTTGCGTATTATTTAACATTTTTATTACAATATCTTTAATACCTGCATTTTTAGGAAATTCATAAGTATCAGGGAATAAATAACCTTCAAGTGCATAATAAATATTACCATTTAAAACGTCTTCTGTCAAAAAATTATATTTTTCTACTAATTCGCGCATAAATTCACGAGAAGATAAAACCTCTTTTACATCATCTTCTGTATAGGGAAAATTTGCCACTATAAGACGAATAAAATCATTGATATTTTTTCCTTCTACAAAAGTTAATTTTACACTTTCAGAAACAACTTTTCCTTCATCTAAATAGTTAAGTACTTGACTTGCACTCATATTTCTTCTAAGTTCATATTTTCCCGCTTGTAATTTGATATCATTATTAAAAAATAAATAGATTTTTACAGCTAAGGAACTTCGTATTAAATTGGCTTTTTTTAAATCATCCACTATCTTAATTTTACTTGAACCACCTTCAACTGTAAAGTTTACAATTTCGTCGCTATCATTTACTTTTGTTAAACAAAATCCATAAATACCTATACTTAAAAAAATAAGAGCACACAAAGAAAGAAAAAGGATTAATGCTCTCTTTTTTAGTTTACTTTTCTGCATAAATTTCACCTTCTAATTTGCTTAGGAATGTTTCAATCGTGTTCCATTCCTCTTCTGTTTCGATTGGCAAAAGTTCTTTATTTCTTCCTGTTTTATCATAAACATTCGCATAAACCTTCATTTTTCCTTTTTCTTTAGAATGATCCGTATATACTACATAATTTTTTTTAGTTTCTTCTGAATAAAAAGTAAAAATAATTTCATATTCTTTTGAATTTCCGTCTTTATCTTTAGCAGTAAATATACTATTCTTTGTATCCACTTTTTTCCCTACTTTCTTTTTTTAAATATGTATCTAAAATAACTGCAGCCGCATAGCTATCAATAATTTCTTTTCTTTTTTTTCGCTTTGTATCTATACTAATTAAAAATTGCTCTGCTTCGGTTGTTGACAAGCGTTCATCAATAAGTACAATGGGTAGTTGAAAATGATTTTCTAAAACTTTTTTAAAGTTTTCAGTTCTTTCAACAGCAAACCCTAAGCTATTATTCATATTTTTAGGATAGCCCAAAACAAAAGTTCCCACTTCTTTATCTATAACAATTTTTTTTAGCTCTTCTATTAATTCTTCGTACGTATTATAATGAATTGTTTTATATGGAGAAGCAATAGTATTTGTTTTATCACTTAAGGCAAGTCCTAATGTTTTTGTTCCCAAATCCAATCCCAATGTTCTCATTTTAAATATTGTTCCAAAAGAAATGCTACAATTAATTCGCGATCAATTTCTTGTATTTTCATTCGCGCATCTTTATAGTTTGTAATATATCCAGGATCACCAGAAATAAGATATCCTACCAGTTGATTTACAGGATCATATCCTCTTTCCATTAATATTTGATATACTTCTTTAATCGTATATTCTATTTGAGCTTGTTTAAACAAAGTAATATCAAATAGAGTCGTTTTATCATCCATATTTTACACCTTCTTATGCTATTTTTATTTTAGCAAAATATCATGAAACTCGCAATATCTAAAATTTAAATACAACGATATTTATTACTAAGCAATATTAAAAAAAGTGAATTTATAAAAAATTCATCTTTAATAAGGCAATTCGATAACAATATCACTTTCTGGAAAAGAAATACAAGGATGAATATATTTATTTTTTTCATCAGCTTTTCTTAAACAACCATCGATAGTACGAATCATACCACTTTTAAGTTTGCTTCTACAAAAGCCACAATTTCCTACCTGACATCGACTTTGTATTAAAACACTATTTTTTTCCATTGTATTTAAAAGTGTTTCTTTTGAATGGCAAACAATCGTTACTTTTTTCTCTGCGGTTAAAATGGTTAATTCATAATCTTCATTTTTTGAAATATCCACTCTACCAAAAAAAGCGTCATGTCGAATATATTTATTAGGAAGTTGATAATCTTTTAATAAATCATTTACATACTCATACATATTAATTGGACCACATACAAAGAACGAAGTTTCGTTTTCACGATATTTATCTATCATTTCTTTCGTAATAAAACCACTTAAATAGCCCTCTTTTTGTTCTTCACTTAAAATATACTCTACATTTATTAAATTACTCTTTTTTGCTAATTCATCTAATTCTTTATGAAACAAAAGATCCTTTTTTGTTCTAGCACCATAAAGAATCGTAAGCTTAAAGTCTAGTATTCCGTCTTTAATTGCTTCTGCCATAGAAAGTATCGGTGTTATTCCACTTCCTCCTACTAAGGCAATTACATTATTCGCATCTCTTAATGGCTCATAGTAAAAATTTCCCATAGGTGCGCTTATAGAAAAATGATCCCCTACTTTAACTTCATCTAAAAAAAAGTTTGATACAATTCCATTTCTTTTTCTTTTAATTGTAATAGTATAAAGATTATCAAAAACATTTTTAGGACTACAACTAATCGTATAGGGTCTATGATAAATGCAACCATCAATTTCTACTTCCACACTTATATATTGACCTGGACGAAAATAAGCTAACTTTTTCGTGTTCTTTTCAGCATTTGGTGCTAATACAAAAGTCTTAGTAGAATCATTTTCTTCTATAATATCAATTACACTTACATGTTGTACTTTAGGATGTAAGATAGAAGCAAGTTCGTTAGAATTAAATTTTGTTAAAATAGCACTTGAAGAAGAACTATGAATAATTTTTTTACGTTCTTTTGGAATTTCTTCAAAAAATTCCATATCTTTTTTACCTAAACCTTTTAAATTTAATTCCATTCTTCATTACCTTCTTCCATCATATCTTCAAGGGTTAATTTAGCAGTTAAATCTCCTGATAAATAAGTTGCACTACTACCAGAAAGTTTTACATCAAAGCTACCACAAAATCTTAAATTTTTAATAAAATTTTCCTCTTTTAGAGAAAGTAATCGAGGAAGTAAATTATCCATACCCGTTGCTTTATATCCATAAAGAACACCATCTGGATGTCCTGTATATCTTGCATAAGTAACAGGAGAGGCAATTTCAATTTCTTCAATATAAGGTTTAATGCTAATTTTAGTTGCTCTTTCAAAAGCATCGATCATATTGGCAGCAATAATACTTTTTAAGTCAAAATAATTTTTTTCAGTTGCATTTTTAGAAAAAACATCATCCGTAAAGAAACTTGAAATTTCAAGAATAGTAGTTCCTTTTTCAGAACAATTTGGATTTACATTATTAAGAACATAAGCTACACAACTATCATTTTTAATTGATTGACGATATTGATATTCTTTATTACTGTCCAAATTTCTTAAAATATAGTAACTATAGTCTGTCAATCCTAAATCTTTTGCACTTTGATTTAAACCCAAAAAGATAGAAAATCCTCTGGCTCCTAAGACACGAGAATTTGTAAGTTTTAGTGCTTCTTTTGGAACCATTTGAATAGGAACTAAAGAGCCATAAACGTTGGTAGGAGAAAGATTAGCAATAATATGTTTTGACTCATAAATTTCGCCATTTTCTAACATAACCCCTGCTATTTTCCTATCTTTAAACAATATTTCTTTAGCTGTTGACAAATATTTAATTTTTCCCCCTAGATTTAGAATTTCTTCTGCTAAATTAGTACTTATTTCATAGCTATTTATAACAGGAAGTTCTGATCCATGTGCTATAAAATTAAAAACAAATATTGCAAAATGAACAAAGCTTAATTTTCCCGCAGGACTGCCAAAATAAACCCAATAGGTAGAAAGGATTTCTTGCGCCTTTTTAGGAAGATTTATGGAGTCCAAAACTTTATCTAGCGAATGAGTTGATACTTTTAAAAAATCTGGAAAATTTTTTTGCAAATACTCTTTATCTATATTTTCACGATTTTTCTCAATATAAATTAAAGCTTCTTTTGACTCTTCAGCAAGAACAAAGAATTTTTTTAAAGCATCATAACTTCCTGGTACATATTCTTCCATTTTATCCATAAATTCAATGATTCCAAAAGGTAATTTATATTCTTTATCTTCTTCTATTTCATATACATGTAAAGAATCTGATAATGTAGAAAATTCTATAGTATCCATTATTCCTAATTTTTGAAATAAATGATATAATTCCCCAGGTTGTTGTTTTGTTCCCATTAATTCTAATAGATGCAAAGATGTATCAAATTCAAATCTACCTCTTTTAAAACTTGAAGAAACACCACCTGGAGTCTTTCCTTTTTCCAAAAGTAAAACACTTTTATTATTTTTGGCAAGTTCTAAAGCAGCGACTAAACCAGCATTCCCAGCACCTATAATAATGCAATCAAATTTATTTTCCATTTCTTACCCTCTCTTTATTATAGTTTTATTATAACACGTATAATAATGAGTAGTAAATGCAAAAGGCAAATCTGTTAAAAGATTTACCAAATGTTTCCTAAATTTTAAAGACTAAAGTGAAAAGGATTTTGCTTTTCGCCTGTTCCACTTAAATAGGTTACTTCTGTTTTTAAATAGAAAGAAGGACGAATACCTAAAATATAAGAAGGAACAACATACCAAGCATTTTGATAACTGTGAGTCCATACTTTATTATTTGGAGCACTGGTTATAAACCAATAATCTCCTTTTAATGCAAGCCAATTATTCTCACTACATTCTAAATGATTTGCATTTGCATGCCAGCCCCAATTTATATCATAACTGATACATTTATCGCGACTATCGTTTGAACCTCCATTGGTTGCATACCCATAATCACTTAAATAAATTAATCCGATTTCTTTAAGGAAATACTTAGTGCCTCCTCGTTCATTTTTGTATATTGTAGTTATATTTCCTGAATCTGTTTCATTTAAATACCATTTTACTTTATCTATGTAGTTTTGATATTCATTTATACTTTCCCAATATTCTTGATTCAGTTTTTCTGTATTTAAAGTTGCATTTTCCCAAACATTACTACTCGTTTCTGACCATTTGTATCCTTTTTTACTTAAAGTAATAGCACCATCTAAAGCCGATTCTCCGACATATTCACTTGCTTTTATTAATTTTACTCTGTTTTTGTAAGCTCCATCTTCTCCTTCAGTTGGTATTACTCCTACAATTCGGTAAAGTTCATCCTCACTACACGTTCCTTCACTTTTTAAACACACATAGTTATTTGGATCTTTTCCAACATAGCGATAATCTGTTGTGGCATTTTTACCCGTTTGTTCTGTTTCCTCATGGCTTTGTTCAATAATTGATGTATCACGTTGTGCTAATTTTATTAAGTAATCACTCATTGTTGGAGCTTTAAAATCTATATTGCATTTGATTCTATTTTGATTTTTACTATCTTTTATTTCTAATCCCCAAATGGCACTATTCCAACTTGCTTCTACACCATTTTCACATTTTACTTCGTTTACTGTAAATCCATAATCTTTGTTTGGAAATCCTACATTGCTTATTTTTTGATTATTTATTGTAAAAGCTAGTTGAATATCTCCTCCAAAATCTGGTATTGTTCCTTTTAATACATTAAAAGAAGCATGTTCTTCATAAATTGCAAATGTTTTATATAGACTTATTCCTCCAATTACTAAAGTTAAAGCAACTATTATTCCTATTAAGATTTGTTTTTGTTTTTTATGTTTCGTAAATTTTTTTAAGCCCTCTGGTTTCTTTCTTTTACTTTCTAATATACCCCCCCCCCAGACGGCTACTAGTCTTGGTTGGGAGGTTCTCTTTAAAACGATTCATATTTTATTTCCTCCTCGTATTGTTAATTTAAGTATACACTTTCTTGTTTTATTTTGCAATCATCAAAAAAAGCAAACTTATTTTTAAGTTGCTTTACTTTTCTATGCTAACATAATAGGGATTATCTTTAGTTCCTGTTCCTTTTTCATATAATACGTTTGGCTTTAGATAAAAACTTGGAGATATCCAGTGACTTTTATTTACACCATCATTGCTTAATCGAGTTCCTCCACCATAAGTAAAGGACATACTTGCTAATGATGGAGTAATTGTCCATCGATAAAGACTTCCACTCTTTCCATAGTAAAACCAATCATTTATAGCACATTCGGTATATGTAAGCCAAGATTCCTCATCAGGTTGTATTAAACCCTTACTTAAGCAAAAATCTCTTGGTGTTGTATCACTTCCACTAGTTGCAAATCCAAAATCGCTGGCATAAATTAAACCGATATTTGTAGTTGTAAATATCGTACTTGAATCTGATGGAGCACTTGTATTGCTTCTCTCTCCTTTATAAATGTCTTCTGCTTTTGTTATTTGATCAGTAGGATTTACTCTTCCTTCTCCTAAATACCATTTTACTTTGTCTATGTATTTTTGATATTCATTTATACTTTCCCAATACGTTTGATTTAATATAGTTGTATTTAAGGTTGATTTCGTCCAATTATGATTTATTACTGATGTTCCACTCCAACTTACTTTTTCAACATATTGTGTATGTTTTACTAGTTTAACTCGGTTTTCGTAAGTTCCATCTTCTCCTTCGGTTGGCATTACTCCTACAATTCGGTAAAGTTCATCCTCACTACACGTTCCTTCACTTTTTAAACACACATAGTTATTTGGATCTTTTCCAACATAGCGATAATCTGTTGTGGCACTTTTACCCGTTTGGTCTGTTTCCTCATGGCTTTGTTTTATTACTTCTTCTTCATATTCTGATTTTCCTATTACATAATTTGCTAGGGTTACTTCAAAATCTATATTACACCTTATTGCTCTTTCATGTTTCGGATTCTCTTTTATTTTTATTCCCCAATTCTCTTGATCCCACTCTGCTTTTACTCCATTTTCACATACAACTTCTTTTGCTTTATATCCACTTCCTTTTACTGGAAACGGTTCTTCACTTTCTTCTTTATTTATTGTATATGCTATTGTCATATCTCGATTTACTATCTTTGGTATGACTCCTTGTATTACAATTTTACTTTTGAATATTTGATTCATTGTCTCTTCTATTGCTGGGGTTTCTTCATCCATCCATATTCTTAATTTATAACTCTTTTTTGCATTTCCTTCTATTGTTTCTTGTAATAAAACTCTTCCTTCTTTACTAGACTCTAATACCCTTTTTTCTTCTTCTTTTTCTTCTCCTAAATTATTTATATATTTTATTCGTTCATTCTCTACTATTTCATATTTTATATATTTACTTTTTAAAGTTGTTTCTTTTAACATTTCTAATCCTATTTCATACTCTACTGCATTCTTACATTTATTTTCTACAGTAAATGTATAGGGTTGTAAATTTTTTCCTTCTTCATCCCTTAAAGGATATGCATTCTCAAGATGTATTTCATTTTTTTCATTCGTTATTACTAATTTTAAACAACTACTTTGAATTTCGTTATATTCTTTTTGACTTACTGTATAGTTCCAATAAGCATAACTTGTTCCTAGAATACTTAGTCCTGTTATGGCGATTCCAAGGACTAACCATTTTATTTGATCTCTGGGTTTCTTTCTTTTACTTTCTAATGACCCCCCCCCCGAGACCTCTTTTTGTCTTGGTTGGGAGGTTCTCCTTAAAATAATTCATATTTTATTTCCTCCTCTATTGTTGCTTTTATTGTACAAAAAAATAATAATATTTTCAATATCCATATTATTATTTTTTTAATTTGATTACTAATTTTTTTATTATGTACATTAACAGGCTAAAACAACTCTAAAACCATTGCCCCAACTAACATCTCCTGTTTGACTTTCAAAAGCAAAGACGCCAGAAGCAGTGCCATATTGATATGCTCCACCGCGTACAAACCAAGTAAAAGCATTTGTGCCTGAGTAAACAAATATTGCTGAATCTTTGTACCAAGAACTAATTTCGGCACCCAACGGCCCCATTTCCCCTGTAGCATCCCCTAAAATTCTTCTACTATAATCCGTTCTTGTATTATTTCCATAATTATAAATATCATAGTATTTTGGGTCAGTTAATTCACTCGCAACGGATGCAGTTGATCCATATAAGATAGCGTTACCTGCTTTATTTAACTCTACGCTTACCATGTATTCCCAGGCGCCTCCACTCATATCATAGATGCCACTATAGTTTCCTGTCGTACTTGCAGGCATACTTTGTGGATTAAAATATTGATAATTATAGTCACCATCTTCTCCTTTTTTAGAAGATCCATATTCATTACAATCATCAGGATGATCTGTACAAGATTCAATTGTTGACGTATATCCTTTTGTTGGTTCATTTTTGGCAGCATATCCTGTTAAAAGTGCACTATTGTTATTTATACTGACTTCTTCACAAGAGATAGATCCGTCTTTCGCTTTCGTACATTTACCATACAAACTTTGCGTTAAATAAGCAACAGCCCCCCACTCCGTATTCTTCATCATATGACTTTGAAGAATCGATTTATAATCTCTAGCTACTTTAAAAGCGTTTGTTACCTGTATAGTTGTCCAACTATATTGGCTTGGTTTTACTACTAATTTTGACACATCATCAGAATTTACTCGAGCATTACCTGTACTAGTTGCTCCTTTATAGCCTGCTTCAAATTTCCCTACCCATAGTCCATTTCCTCCAAAGGCAAGAAAGGCGGGATGCGTCATCCAATCCCCTTTTTTACATTGGCCTGTATCTCCTGAGGCAGCTTGTACCTGATTATCAAGCATTGGAGTCGTACATTCATCAGTATGTTCATCTTTCGTATTTTCTAGCCCAAACTCTATTTCTATTGGTTTTGATTTTTCTTGATATTGTGTTTCTTCTTCAACTGAGGAATATTCTCCCATATCAAATAACTTATATCTATACTTTGGTATCCATACAAAATAACTTTCTATATCCTCTTCTGGTATTTGTTCCTCAATTTTATAACTATCTTTTGTTTTTCCATTTGCAAGTATTACCGCATTTGCCCATCTTTTCTCTTTATAGTTATACCATTCTTCTTCTATATTTGCTTTTGTTACTTTCCCTTCTTTATCTATTTCTACTGCTATTAAATCTCCTTTTATCTCTGGATACGCACCATTAAGTTCTTTTTCTTTATAGAAAGGTCTAAAATCTGGTATTGTTCCTTTTAATACATTAAAAGAAGCATGCTCTTCATAAATTGCAAATGTTTTATATAGACTTATTCCTCCAATTACTAAAGTTAAAGCAACTATTATTCCTATTAAGATTTGTTTTTGTTTTTTATGTTTCGTAAATTTTTTTAAGCCCTCTGGTTTCTTTCTTTTATTATCTAATATACCCCCCCCAGACGGCTACTAGTCTTGGTTGGGAGGTTCTCTTTAAAATGATTCATGTTTTATTTCCTCCTCGTATTGTTATTTTTATTGTACCATTTTTACTTTTTTTCTACAATCTATTTTTATTTTTTTTCAGTTAAAGCAAGCATTTTAGAAAATATTTCAATATGCAACTCTTCATCTAAAATAATTCTATTTAATATTTCTTTTATATTTGCATCCGTTGTAGTTTTAATAATTTTTTGATATTGATTGATAGTCATTTGTTCTTCATATATATTATGTTGTAGAACATATGTAAAATTGTCACTGTAATTGACAAAAGAACCGTTGAACCATTGCAAAGCATCATCCTTTATTTTTCCAAATATAGGAGTGATGCCCAATGCATAAATAAGATTTCCTAATATTTCTAAATGATGCATTTCAACTATCGCTATGCCTTTTAAAATACTTTTATACTCAGGATGATTAAGCATCATCATTTGAAAAATATAATCATGAATAGCTGTATCTTCAGAAATCTTTCCAGCGTAGGAATTTAGAAGCATTAGAGCTATGTTTTTATCTTTTTTCTCTACTTTTATTTTTGGATAAGGAAGATTTACTTTGTATTGCACTTTATCACCTATTAAAAGTATGAAAAAAATAAATGAATTATTCGTTAAATAAAGTATAAGGAAAACGTTTAGGCAGTGGAAGAATAAAGGTTAACTCTTCATTTGTTATGGGATGAAAAAAAGTAATTTGACTAGCAAATAAAGCAATTTGTTCCCCTACTTTATAATTTTTATTGTATCTAGCATCTCCATACAAGGGATATCCAATATTAGAAAACTGAACACGAATTTGATGATGTCTACCTGTTTGCAAATTAATTTTTACTAAAGTATAATTCTCTTTATTTGCAACAATTTCATAATCTAATATTGCAAGTTTGCCTTTATCACTTACGTAAGAAGTATTTGTTTTTTCATCTTTTAAAAGGTAGTTTTCTAAATGTCCATTTGTTTTTAAATTTCCACATAAAACTGCATAATATTTTTTTTTAAAAGCATGTTCTTGGACTTGTTTTGACAGGCGACTTGCACACTTAGAGGTTTTAGCAAAAACCATGACACCTCCTACAACACGGTCAAGACGATGGACTAATCCTAAATAGACATTTCCAGGTTTTTGATACTTTTCTTTTAAATAAGATTTTAACAAAGTAAGTAAGTCTTTATCTTTTGTGTTATCACTTTGAGTTAAAATATTCACTGGTTTTTCAACAACTAAAAGATGATTATCTTCATATAAAATATTAATCATTTGTAAACCTACCATAAATTCCACATGGTAAAATTAAGTTATCTCTCGTAATTGGAAGTCCTATTTCTCCAGCACTCACTTTTCCGTTTGGGTATTTTTTTAAAATAGTCGTTTTTAAAATGTTTTCTAAAACAACGGAAGAAATCCCTGTAGTATACGAATTGATTAAGAAAAATAAAGGTTTATCTGATAAAATTTGCATACATAAATCAATTAAGTTATAAATGTTTTTTTCAAATTTCCATACTTCTTTATTCGGTCCTCTTCCATAACTTGGAGGGTCCATAATAATGGCATCATACTTATTCCCACGTCTTATTTCTCTTTCCACAAATTTGATACAATCATCTACAATAAAATGAATTTCTTCGTTTTCTAAATGAGACAAACGCATATTTTCTTTCGCCCAATCCGTCATTCCACGGGATGCATCGACTTGAACGACTTTGGCGTGGCGACTTGCAGCAGCCATAGAAGCACAACCTGTATAAGCAAATAAATTTAAAACTTTTATATCTCTATTGGCTTTTTCGATTTCGTCCATAATAAAATCCCAATTGGTGGCTTGTTCAGGAAATATTCCTGTATGTTTAAAATTCGTAGGACTTACTTTAAATGTTAAATGCTTATAAGAAATCGTCCAGAATTCGGGGAGTTTGGTTTTGAATTCCCAGTATCCTCCTCCTTCGCTACTTCTATGATAAAAGCCATCTACATTTTGCCAAGCATCGTAGGAAGCTACATCCCATATAGCTTGAGGATCAGGTCTGCGAAAAATAAAATCCCCAAATCGTTCTAATTTCTCTCCGCCACCCGAATCGATGCACTCATAGTCTTTCCATTCATTACTTAGCTTCATTTTGCATCACCTAGAATTAGTATACCAAAGAATTTGCTTTTTTTATAGTGATTCTATATAATAGACAACTAATGAGGTGAAGTATCGTGGAATACGTTTGGGACCAAAAGAAGTTAATGGAAATAAAAAAAGCCTACAAAGATTTAAGAAAAAACACAGAAGGATTAACAAAAAAAGATTTAGAGAAAATAAAGAAAAGCTTATCTTTTATTAAAGAAATGGAAAAAATTATCCATCCTCCGAGAAAAAAATACACATTAAAAGAAGACAAAAATTTTTCTTTTTCTTATGAAACATTAAAAGAAATGGAAAAAATTCCACCATTTATAAAAAAATCTTTATTGACATTAAATCAAAATTTTATTCTTTTTAAAGAAAAAATGGATACAGAAAAACTACCTCTTTTACCATTAACGAACGATGAACTTATTTCTTTACAACATGATTTTTTTAATTGGTTACCCAATAAAGAATTACGTAACAAATTAAATGTTTTTTTAAATCAGAAGGGACTTATTTATTTTGGTAATACAATCAATAATGCTTATAATGGTATTACCTATGCTTTTCATTTTCCGTATTATATTCCTTTTTTTCATATTGTAAGGGATAATACCTTAGATGATTTTTTGGCTTGTAGTCATGAGTTTTTCCACGGCTACTCTATGGAATACGATGCAAACATTTCTTCATTTCCTAATCGCTATTATTTACATGAACTAGAAGGCTTTTTTGCAGAATATTTAGCTTTACAATTTTTAAAAGAAAAGCATCTTTTTTCTTCTATGCTTCCTACTTTAGAAAAAAATAATTATCTAGAATATATTGAGTATTTAAAAGATTTTCATATTCAATCCATTTCTTATAAAATTTATAAGCAAAAAGAAAGTGTTTCTGTAGAAGAAGTTAACAAAAAATTATTAGAAGACCAACCTTCTTTTCCACTAAATGAAGAAATGGCAGTTGATATCCTACTATCTCTACTCTATTCTCCTATGGAAACAGCAGCTTATGGATTTTCTTTCTTAACAAGTTTAGATTTAGAAATTTTAGAACAACAAGATAGAGAATTAGCTTTAGAAATTTTCTTACATATTCGTACAAAAAAGACTAACAATTTAAAAAAACTTTTAGAAGATAATCATATCACATTTATGCAAGATAACTATAACAATTTAAGAAAAAAAGTATTAGATTTACATTTCAATAAAGATTAATCTTTGTAGGAAATATCTTTTGTGCTTGGTCCTTTTATACATTTTCCATCAATAGAAAATCTAGAACTATGACAAGGGCAATCCCACGTTTTTTCTTGTTCATTAAAAATTAAACTACAACTCATATGAGGACAAGTTGTATAAACCATATGTTTTAGGTTATTTTCATCTATATAAACACCTATACTTTTTCCCTGCATTTTTAAAAATGTTGGATTATCATGGTACCATTCTTTTTGATGTTTTTTACTACCAATAAAAGAAATGGCACTCCCTAACATATTGCCAAAAAAGTTTTTGATTTGGTAAAAATTACTTCTTTTCAATGTAAAGAAATCTTTAAAGGGAACTTTTTCTTTTAAAATGAATTTGCTTAACATTTCACCAGCTAAAATTCCATTCGTCATGCCCCAAGTATTAAAACCTGTTGCGATAAAAAAATTCTTTTTGATTTCTCCAATAAAGGGAAGTTTATCCCCCGTAATAATATCTACATTACTCCAAACAGATACGATGTCTTCCTCTTTAATGTCATATTTTTCTTTTACAATTCTAAAATTTTTACTATCATTTTGTTCTTTACTTGTTTTATGACTGCTCGCTAAACAAATTTGATAGCATTTTTTAAATTCTTCATAAAAGCGAAAGGATAAAGCTGGATTGGAAACCGTTATACCAGATATTTTAGGGTTTTTATCAACCTTTCTTGCAATAATATAAGACTTTTCAATATGTGATTTTAGTGGTAAACAAAAAGGATAAAAAAAGAATGGATAGTGGCAAGCGACAATGACATGTTTTGTTATAATTTTAAAATTTTTACCATAGCAAATATACTTTCCTTGTTGCTTTTTTATTTTTAAAATTTTAGTGTTTTCATAAATTTTATCTTTTAATAATTCTTTTAAAGCATTTGTATATTTAATAGGATGAAAAACAAAGGTATCGGAAACAGAAATAGAGCTAAAATCCTCTTTTTCTACCCAATCTACTCTTATAGTTTGACTTTCTAAAAATTTTGTTTCACTTTTTAATTTCTTTACCTCTTTTTTCTTATTGGTAAATACAAAAGAATCTACTTGCTCTAAATTACAATCAATATGTTCTTTTTCTATTATTTTTTTTGCTAAATGAATTGCATATTTTTGACTTTTTAAATACTCTACTGCTGTTTCATAATCGATATTATTGGTTAAATCTGTATAAATCGTGTTTTGTAAATAAGTTAATTTTCCTGTTGTGTTTTTTGTAACACCGCTACCGCAAAGATTCGCATCTATTAAAATAGTATTTTTTTGATTGTGTAAAAAATAAAGGGCTGTTAACCCTGTTATTCCTCCCCCTATAATTAAAGTGTTTACTTCTCTATCTCTTTCTATTTTAGGTAAACTAGTTTTATTTAAATCTTTTTCCCATAAACTCATAGGCTTCACCATTCTTAATGTGTGAAGAAAATGGGATATTTATGTACATCGAATTACAATTTATTTTTTTAATTTTTCAATTTCTTTTTCTATTTTTCTTTGTCTTAATAGTATTTCATCAATTTTATCGTGTAATTCTTCGATAATTAGTTCCGTTTTTAAATCGGTTTTATAATCATTCTTATTTCTTAAACTATCCTTTTTTGCTTGACGATTTTGACTCATCATAATAATGGGGGCTTGTAAAGCAGCAATACAAGATAAAACCAAATTCAATAAAATAAAAGGAAACGGATCTACAGCATGAGTTAAAATAACTCCATTTAAAACAATCCAAGCAATTAAAAAGAATGAAAATCCAATAATAAATTTCCAACTTCCAGCTATTTCTGTTAATTTGTCTGCCACTTTATCTCCAAAAGTCATATTTTTTTCTTCCATTTTATCCACATCTACACTAATGGGATTATCGACTAGCATATCCAATAGTTCTTCTTCACTTTTTTGGTCAATGTCTTGATTTAATAGCATTTTTACAATTTCTTTTTTATTTATAGGTTTCATAATATCACAACTCCATTAAAATTATAACACGAATAAAAACCAATGGCTTATAAAGAATTAACTTTTTAGAAAAACACTAAAGGTTTTTTTACAATCCTTATATGGTTTTATGTTTGTTTTAGAAATCCCAATATATAAATACCATATGTGTTGTAGAAACCAAAATATAAGTTTTTTAAATTTTATATCAAGATTTTTATAAAACTTTTGCTACATTTTGTAATTTAAAATGGTTTGTATATTTGTAAATGATGTGAAACAAAAATTATATAAAAATTAATTCAAGAAAATTGAGTTAATTTTTTTTGTTC
>CANRBV010000013.1 GCA_947628965.1 uncultured Bacilli bacterium
CAAAGCAAAAGGAAATAATGGGTTAGAATCTGAAGAAGTCAAATTTGAAGTAAAACATAGTTATCCTGCAACGAAAAAAACAGTAAAGACAACAACATGTTGCAGTAATCCTAAAAATTGTAAATTTGATAGTAGTAATCAATTTACTAATTGTGAATATACCTGTGATGATGGTACAACAAGGACAGGGGCTCGCAGTGTCCCATGCTCTCATTATGGAAATTGTAATGAAGATAATTCCAATTGGGGAGGTTGGGGAAATGGAGTTTGTGGTGTATCATCTACTAAAACAGTTTGGGAATGTCCTGATGGTGGTACTTTAAATAAAGAAACGCATCAATGTGAATATTAATTAAGAGGAGAGTATAAATGAAAAAGCATAAAGTTATAAAAATATTATGTATTGTGATTGTTTTATTTTTAGTAATTGATGGAATTATACTTTTCTTATATTCTTCTAAAAAAGATGAATATGCACAATATTTTTGTACTAAAACAATAGAAGGATCGGAAGAACAATACCATGGAACAGAACGCTATAAATTTACTTTTAATAAAGGGGAAGTTGATGGAGAAGTAACTCAAATATTTATCTTTCACAACAAAGAAGATTATGATAATTTTTCATATGAAAGGTTTAATTCAGAAACAGAACCTATAGAAATAATTGAAATGCCAGAATTTTATGGTAAATCCTATGTTTTAGACATTACAATACCAGCAGAATCTAAAAAATTAAGTTTATATTTAGAAAAATTAAAAGACATAGGATATGAATGTCAAGTCTCAGAATAAATTGTAAGAATTTAAAAATACTTTTAAAGAAATAATTTCTAGATTATTTCTTTTTCTTTGTTATAATAAAAATGGTGAAATTTATGAAAAAAGAATTGTTAAGTCCTGTAGGAAATATGGAAAGCATGTATTGTGCTATTCATAATGGATGTGATGCAATTTATCTCGGAGGTAAAAAATTTGGAGCTAGAGCTTTTGCAGATAATTTTACTAATGAGGAAATAGTATATGCTATTCGTTATTGTCATTTGTATGGCGTTAAAATATATGTCACCATTAATACCATGATTTATGAATCAGAAATAGAAGAGTGCTTAAAATATATTCGCTTTCTTCACCAAAATAATGTAGATGCATTAATAATGCAAGATATAGGATTAATAAAAAGAGTAAGAGAGCAATTTCCTAATTTAGAAATTCATGCTTCTACCCAAATGCATACACATAATGAAGAGCAAATTCATTTATTAGAAAGTTTAGGAATAAAAAGGGTAGTGCTTGCTAGAGAGTTAGCATTAGAAGACATAAATCATTTTAAAACAAATATGGAAATAGAAATTTTTATTCATGGAGCTTTATGTATTTCCTATTCTGGTCAATGTTTATTTAGTAGCTTACTATTAAATCGTAGTGGGAATCGTGGATCTTGTGCGGGAATTTGCCGACTTCCTTTCAAATTAGTAGAAAACAATTTCGTTCTTCCTTTAAAAGGGGAATATTTATTAAGCACTAAAGAACTTTCAACTTTAGAAGATTTTGACGCTCTTTTAAATTCAAATATTTTTTCATATAAAATAGAAGGGCGAATGAAAAGCTCTAACTATGTAGCTTATACAACAAGATTATATCGTATGTTAATCGATAAATATGAAAAAAATGAACCACTTACTATTACGGAAGAAGAAAAACAGAAATTAAGTGTTTTATTTAATCGAGGATTTACAAAAGGACATTTATTTAAAGAAACAAATGTTAATTTAATGAATGATATAAGTCCAAACCATCAAGGAATTTATTTAGGAGAAGTTTTAGAAATAAAGAAAGATAAAATTAAAATTTATCTTAATTGTAATTTACATCAGGAAGATGGTATTCGTTTTGCAAATGTTGATAAGGGTTTTATTGTGAATTATTTGTATGACGAGAAAGGACTATTGATAAAGGAAGCGAAAAAAGGCGATATAGTCTATGTTTTAAATAAAATTGGTTTAAAAAGGAAAGGAAGTGTTTTAAAAACGATTGATAGTGTTTTAGAACATGAATTAAAAAGTTTTGAATCAAAAAAAATTCCTATTTCTTGCAAAGTAAAAGCAAAAATAAATGAACCACTCCTTATTTCTTTTAGTGATCAAGAAAACATAGTAACAATTCAAAAAGATTTAGTTTTGTCTGCCATAAAGAATCCAACGACAGATGATGTCATTAAAGAAAAATTGAGTACTCTTGGCAATACGCCATTTCTATTAAAGGATATTAAAATTGAAAAAGATAAGCATTGTTTTATTCCAGTTTCCATTCTTAAAAATAGTAAAAGAGAATTAGTTGAACTTTTAACTAAAAAAAGAGAAGAAAAAATACCACATTCTTTTGTTGAAAAAGATATTGATGAAAAAGTAATTGTACAAAACAAAAAAGTAAAACAAATAAAGGTTCATGTTTTAGTTCGAAATGAAGAACAATTACTTACATGTCTAGAATATCCAGTTCAATCCATTTATGTGACAGATGCTCTTCTTTATAAAAAATACAAAAATGATAAAAGAATTTTTTTAAGATTGCCTCGAGTAAAAGATACTTTTGAATCTTTAGAAAAAGAACAATTATTGATAGGAGAAACGGGCTCTTTATATAAATATGGAAAAACAAATCATTGTATTACAGACTATTATTTAAATGTTGCCAATCACTTAAGTTTTTCTTATTTAGAAAGTCTAGGGGCCAAAAGAATAACTTTATCAATAGAACTTTCGAAAGAGCAATTAACCTATTTATGTGAGCAAATTAATAATAAAGAAAAAATAGAGTTGTATTTATATGGCAAACCAGAAGTTATGATCATGAAATATTGTCCTTTAAATCGCTACTTAAATCATGAAAAAACGTGTAGGATCTGTCATGGAAATAAGAAATATTATTTAAAAGATCGTAATAATAAACTTTATCGATTACTTCCAGAAGCAAAAGAAAACCACTTAACGCATTTATTTTATTATCAAAATATGAATACTATACATGAATTATCCTACTATAAAACTTTAGGGATATCCAATTATCGCATTGAATTTTTAGAAGAATCAGTTGAAGAAATAAAGTCAATATTACGTAAAATATTCTAATGTAAAATTAAAGTAAATTTTTGTAAAAGTGAAGTAAAATTATTTATAACTTTACTTTTTTTTGCTATTCTATAAATAGAATAATAAGGAGTGATTATTGTGAAGGCACCAAAAGTTTTGGAACATATAAAACCTGCACATATTGCGTGTACAAAAGAGGATATTGCACCTATTGTTGTAATGCCAGGAGATCCTTTGCGTGCGAAATATATTGCAGAAAACTTCTTGAGTGATGCGAAACTTGTAAGTGATACAAGAAACATGTTTATTTTTACTGGAACCTATAAAGGTGTACGCGTAACTGTCATGGGTTCTGGTATGGGAATGCCTAGTATGAGCATTTATGCTTTCGAATTATTCTATTTCTTTGGTGTAGAAAAAATAATTCGTGTTGGAACTTGTGGAGGTCTAATTAAAGAACTTAATGTACCAGATTTAATCTTAGTGGATAGTGCTTATAATGAAGGAAATTTTGCTTACTCTTATAATGGAGATCCAACTCATTTAGTTTATCCTAGTAAAGTTTTAAATGAAACTATTAAAAAAACAGCTCATGAACTAAATTTAAAAACGTTTATGGGAACCGTTATGAGTACGGAACAATTTGGTTTTTATAGTGACAATGAGCATGTTTTAGCTAGAGTTCCAAAAAATATTCAAGTTATAGCTGAAGAAATGGAAGCATTTGCTTTATTTCATATAGCCGATTCCTTTGAAAAGCAAGCTTCTTGTATCCTTACCGTAGTTGATAGTAAATTTAGTGAAGTATTCATGAGTCAAGAAGACCGTGAAAAGTCACTGAATGAATCAATTACTTTAGCCTTAGAATCAATCATTAAATAAAAGGACCAAATGGTCTTTTTATTTTATTCAATTTTTAAAAAATAAGGCCTAATAATAAAAAACTCTACTTTTTTTTAATAGTTTTTAATAAAATGTAATGAGGTCTTTTTATGAAAAATAAAATAGATTATAAATTATTAATTGGTGTTTTAATTATTGCTTTATTTGGAATTGTTATGATTTATTCAGCAAGTTCAATATGGGCTGAATATAAATTTCAAGATGCATTCAAATTTGTAAAAGCACAAGGTTTCTTTTTTATCATTGGGTTTATTGTTATGCTTTTTTTATCAAAAGTCGATTATCGTATATACTATAAAAAAGCCAATATTATTTTATTTTTTTGTTTTATTATGCTTATTTTAGTTTTAATTCCTGGAATAGGTTCAATACGTAATGGAAGTCGAAGTTGGTTTGGAATAGGTGGTTTAGGTATTCAACCCAGTGAATTTGCTAAAATAGGGTTAATTATTTATGTGGCAAAATATCTTTCAAATAATAAAAAAAACATGCGGGATATAAAATCTGGAGTTCTTCCAATACTTGGAGTTATTTTAGTTTTTTTTGGACTCATAATGTTAGAACCAGATTTTGGAACATCTATGGTCATTGTATTAACTTTAGTTGTCATGATTTTTATCTCAGGTGTTAAAATTTCTTTTTTTGTAAAAATAGGAATAGTAGGCCTTATCGGTATAGTTGGTTTAATAATTGTTGCTCCTTATCGTATGGCAAGAATCATCTCTTTTTTAAATCCATGGACGGATCCATTAGGCAGTGGGTTTCAAATTATTCAAAGTCTATACGCCATAGGACCAGGAGGATTACTTGGGCAAGGTTTTATGAATTCTAGGCAAAAACATTTTTATCTACCTGAACCACAAACCGATTTTATTTTTTCAATTATAAGTGAAGAATTTGGTTTTTTGGGAGTTCTTATTGTGACAAGTGTTTTTTTCTTTATTTTTTATAGAGCATTAAATATTTCTTTTAAGCAAAGTGATTTATTTGGCAAATATTTAGCCTTTGGATTATCTTTTGGCATAATTATTCAAGCATTATTAAATCTTATGGTAGTCGTTGGAATTATTCCTGTTACGGGAGTCACTTTACCATTTTTGTCTTATGGTGGTTCTTCTCTTTTAGTTTCTATGGCTAGTATTGGCATTATTTTAAATATTAGTCGTCATAGTTTCAATGAGTAAAAATTGCCATTTTTAAAAAATATTTATATAATAGCAAAAGAAAGAGGCTATTATGGAATATAGAGAACAATTAAATTTTTCTAAAGTTCTTCCTTTTGGTGTTGAAATAGAAGTTTGTAATAAAAGCGTCGAAGACTTGTCAAAGGAACAAAAAAATTCAGAGATTCAGTTAGAAAAGAAAAGTTTTTTCTTTAAAAATAGCGAAACGAAGCGATGGTATTATAAACATGAAGATACAAATGAAGAAAGCAAAGATTTAGGTTTAGAAATTATTTCACCGATTTTACATAATGAAAAAACAGATTTATTAAATTTAAAAATGGTTTTACAATGGTTACAACAATTAGATGCTAAAACCAACGAAATGTGTAGTGTTCATGTTCATATGGGTGCTGAGTCTTTTCAAAAAGATATAAATAAATTGTATAACTTCTTCTTATTTTATCTATATTTCGAACCCGTTTTTTATAAATTTAGTGCTATGGGTAATTTTGGGCATGTAAGAGAATATGCTTATGCCTATGCTAATCCAGTGGTTTTGGGATTAGATTTAATAAATCAAAAAACTTTGAAAACCTATATAAAGGAAAATGCTAGCTATATGCATAAAGAAAATGGTTTACATTTTAAAGGCTTTTCTCTTACAGACTTTGGATATGGTTCTTCTTTTGAATTGCGTATTTTTAATGGTACAACGAATGAATGTGTTATTGAAAATTATATTAATGTAACTCTTTCCAGTTTAGAGTATACCTTGTCAAATTTGTTTTCTCAAGGGGACTATCAAAACCGCTGTATCAATATATTGAAAACTCGAAAAGATTGGCATACTTTTGAAAATTTTGTTGATGCCGCTGATTCTTTAGTCGATGAATTTGTAAGTACCATTTTTTTAGATTCTATAGATAAAGATTATTTTTATGAACAATATAAAGGTTTATGCCTACAAAATTTGACAAAATAAGAATTTTTTTCTGTTAGTATAAAGACTTTAAGAAAAGAGGTCTTTTATGTAAGAACTAGCAAAGAAAAAAATAGAAGTAGAAAATTTAATCTATGAAATTAGAGGAAAACAAGTAATGCTAGATAGTGATTTAGCCAAACTTTATCAATGTAAAAATGGAACGAAATCTTTAAATTTAGCAGTAAAAAGGAATTTAAACAAATTTCCTAATGATTTTTATTTTCAATTAACGGAAGAAGAAAGTAAAATTTTTTGGTTTCAAATTGAAACCAAAAAAGAGAAAATAGAAACAAGAGGAGGTAAATACAATAAACCCTATGTATTTACTCAAGAGGGTGTTTCCATGTTAGCAACCGTACTTAAAACACCTATTGCCGCGGAGGTGAGTATAAGAATTATGAGAGCCTTTGTCGCTATGCGAAAATATATAAGTACAAATTTAATCGAACAGAAATATATAAATAGTATGGTTTTAGAACATGATAATGATATAAAAATGTTACAAGAATCTTTCAAAAAATTTGAAGAGAAAAAGAAAACCAATGAAATCTATTTTGATGGACAAATCTATGATGCTTATTCAAAAGTAATTGATATTTTTAAGAGTGCAAAAGAATCTTTAGTTATTATTGATGGCTATGCTGATAAAACAATACTCGATTTCATAAAAGAATTAAAAGTAAACGTCACTTTAATTGTAAGAGAAAAAAGTTTATTACATGAAATGGATATCGAAAAATATAATAAGCAATATCAAAATTTAAAAGTAATTTATGATAATACCTTTCATGATCGATATTTTATTTTAGATCAAGAAATTATGTATCATTGTGGAACATCCCTAAATCATATTGGAGAGAAAACATTTTCAATTAATTTATTAGAAGATGAAATTGTTAAAAAATCTTTATTAGACAGAATAAAAAAAATAGTTTTGCAAACTAATATTTATTCTTACTATTTTAAAACTTACAGATAATTTTGAACTCATCTAGCTTGTTTTAAAAATAAACAAGCGCAAGGACATTGACAGTTTTATGTGGAATTTATTAATAAGTCTTCAAAAATATAGTATAATGATACTAAGGTGATACCATGAATATTATTGTATCTGCTGGAGGTAGTGGAGGACATATTTATCCCGCTTTAGCAATTATTGATGAATTTAAACGTCATGAAAAAAATTTAAATGTTTTATATATTGGAACCCATAATCGAATGGAAAAAGATATTGTTCCTAAAAAAGGAATTTCTTATGAAGCAATTGAAATCTATGGATTTACTAAAGACATCAAACGCGATTTTAAGAATATTTTTTTAATTCAAAAAGCTTTAAAAAGATGTATAAAAATTATGAAAGACTTTAAACCTGATGTTGTAATTGGGGTCGGCGGTTATGTCACTTATCCCGTTATAAAAGCAGCAAAAAAGTTAGGAATCAAAACATTTATTCATGAACAAAATAGTCGTCCTGGAAAAGTCAATTATCTTGTGAGCCATTATGCAGATATTGTAGGGGTTACATTTAAAAGCTCTATTTCTTATTTTAAGAAAGCTAAAAAGATAGTCTATACGGGGCATCCTTCTTTAGATGGAGCAGTTCAAACAGAATCTTATGATAAAACTTTACTAGGCTTTAATCCTTCAAAAAAATTAGTTGTTTATGTTGCTGGAAGTTTAGGTAGTTCTTCATTAAATCAAAAAATGATTGATTTTTTAAATAGTGATTTACATACTAGTTATGAAATTTTATATATAGTAGGAAGCAACGTTAATCTAAATGATTTTAAAAAGAAAATTACTTCAAAAAGTAAAATTAAAATTGTTCCTTATTTTGATAACTTACCAAGTATTTTGGCCTCTAGTGATTTAGTAATATCAAGAGCTGGGGCAGGAACACTATTTGAAATTATGGGTCTTTTAAAACCAAGTATTATTATTCCTAGCCCAAATGTTAGTAATAACCATCAATATTTTAATGCTAAAGAATTATTTGATAATCATGCTATTGAATTATTGGAAGAAAAAGATTTGACAAAAGAAATCCTGGCAGAAAAAATCGATACTTTATTAAATAATAAAGAAAAAATAGAGGAATTAAAGAAAAATATGTTAGAATATAAAAAGGGAAATCCTAGTTTAACGATTTATGAAACAATCAAAGAATTAACAAAAGAGTAAAGGTGATGGAATGTATGAAGAAACAAAAACGAAAAGTAAAACGTCGTATTAAATGGAAAGCATTTTTTCTTTTAATTTTTGTTTTATTTTTAATCGGTTATTTCTTCTATACTATTTTTAATTTGCCTATAAAACAGGTTTTGATTAAAGGAACCAACTTGATTTCAGATTATGAAATTATGGAAAGAGCAGGGTTAAAGGAATATCCAAAATTATTTAAATATAGTTCTAATACAATTAGAAAAAAAATTGAAAGTTTTGATTTAGTAGATAGCGTAAAAGTAAAGAAAAATTTATTTGGTAAAATAACAATTGAAATAAAAGAAGCAACGGTCTTATTTTACAATCGAAATAATAGTGCTTATGTTTTATCAAATGGAAAGGAAACACCCGAAGGTAATTTTACAGGTGTTCCATTTTTAGACAATTATGTTCAAAGTGATATATATGAACGTTTAATAAAAGAATTAGCAAACTTAAATCCTGAATCTTTATCTTTAGTAAGTGAAATAGAATATACTCCATGGAAAAGTAAAGATGTTGTTTTAGATGATACCCGATTTTTATTTCGAATGAATGATGGAATAAAAGTTTATATTAATTTAATACATATGGATCGTTTAGATTGGTATGCTGCTATGTACACCACTTTAACTAAAAATGATAATTTTTATTTATTTTTAGATTCGGATGAAAATGTTCATTATGGAGAGGAATAAAAAATGAATTATGATGTATTGATGGAAGAAGAATTAGCAAAGCTAAAAGATAAAAAGAAAATTCTTTTGCATAGTTGTTGTGGTCCCTGTTCTACAGCAGTAATTGAACGATTAAAAGATTATTTTGAAATTACAATTCTGTATTATAATCCAAATATTGAACCTATAGAGGAATACATAAAACGAAAAAATGAACAAATAAGATATATCAAAGAAAGTGGTTATGCTATTTCGTTTTTAGATTGTGATTATGATAATGAAAGTTTTAAAAAGATAGCAAAAGGTTTAGAATTAGAACTAGAAGGGGGAGCTAGATGTCATAAATGTTATTATTTACGACTTAAAAAAACTGCTGAATTAGCTATCGAAAAGCATTTTGATTATTTTGGAACAACTTTGACAGTAAGTCCATATAAAAATGCCAAAGTTATTAATGAAATGGGTCTTACATTAGAAAAAATGCTGAATGAAAATAAAAGTCAGAAAGATAAAATTTTGTTTTTAGTTTCCGATTTTAAGAAAAAAGACGGATATAAAAAAAGTATAGAGTTAAGTCGAAAATATGGACTTTATCGTCAAGATTATTGTGGCTGTCTATATGGATTTTCAAAGCAAAAAAATCGCTAATTTTGATAAGTTTCGTTATTTTTTGTCGAACCTAAAGAAAAAAAAATTATTTTTTGCTATGCTAATAATGGTGAAGAAAATATGGAACTTTATTATCAAAATGGAATTTTATATGTAAATGTAGAAAATGATATTACAGTTGACACTATAGATATGCTAGAAAGAAGAGTTTTTAAAATTATTGATGATTATGCAATAGATAAAATTATTATTCGAGTTTTAGGAAAAAGTAATAAAGACCTTCTAAACCATTTTAAAAGAAATTATTATCATCAATTTACAGGTTTTTTAATGATTCAATAAAAACCTTTTTTTCTTTTCTTCTTTCGATTATAATAAAAATATAGAAAATAGAAGGTATTGTAAATGAAAGAAGAAGAAAAAGTAAAAGCAAAAAACGATTATCTAAAAGCCTCTTTAGAAGAAGGGAAAAATCGTAAGAAAAAAATCAAAAGAATTTTAATTTTAGTATTCCTTGTTTTTTTAAGTTTTCCCATTCTTTTTCGTCTTCCTTTTATTCAAATTTTTTTTCAGTTTGCCTTTGATAAAAACATACGTTACTATGAAGTAAGTTTAAATAACCAATTGCTGGACGTTATTGAAATAATTAAACCAACGACAATTATTCCAAAACTTTTAGTTGTCAATAATTCAAAACGAGCATATTTTTACTTTGGAAGGGAAGAAAAACTACCTATTGATGGTCCTCTTTCTTTAAAAGTGGATTCTTATACTTGCTACCTTCCAAGTAAAAATAAAAAAACAATTGTATCTTGTAGCGAATATAACAAAAATAAGAAACATATGGATAAAAATGAAGATACAACGTACACTTTGGAAATTATAAAATATGAGTTGGGGTCAAACTGTGAATATTATAATGTTTCAGAAAATTATGCAGTATGCAATTATAAGGTGAGTGAAAATCATTGGAGTTCTTCTCCTATTTTTAGCTACAAAACCATTTATCAAGGAGAGTTTCAAAATGATATTACCAAGTATGTTCAAACTCCTGCCGTTTACGCCATAAAAATCCATTTTTGTTATAAAAATACCAAAGGTTTTTTGCTGGTTGGACTACTAAATGATGGAGAAACCTTCACTTTTTTATAGGATTTTGCGCATTTTTTTAAGTTTTTTCTATATATTATAGTAAAAATGCTTGTAAGTAGGAAAAGTTTTTGTTAAAATACAAATGGCTAAAAAGTTAGCAAATAGACATGTTTAAGGGATTATATTTATCGAGTGCCGAAGAGGTGATAAATATAAGTTGATCTTGGCAGATGTTATAACGAAGGAGGAATTTTTATGGCCGTTGTTTCTATGAGTTATTTATTAGAAGCAGGAGTTCATTTTGGACATCAAACAAAAAGATGGAATCCAAAAATGAAACCGTATATTTTTGCAGCAAGAGAGGAAATACACATCATTGATTTACAAAAAACAGTAGAAAAATTAGAGGAGGCATATGTTGCCATTAAAGCTATTGCTGATAATGGTGGTACTTTCTTGTTTGTTGGTACAAAAAAACAAGCAAGTGAAGTTATGAAGGAAGAAGCCCTACGTAGTAATAGTTACTATGTAACCGAAAGATGGTTAGGTGGAACCCTTACAAATTTTAGAACCATTAGAAGAAGAGTAAAACGTCTTGAAGAAATTGAAGCGATGGAAAGTAATGGTGTATTTGACGTACTTCCTAAAAAAGAAGTTATAGGACTAAAAAAAGAATACGAAAAATTAAATCGTGTATTATGTGGGATACGTGAAATGAACAAATTGCCACAAGCAATCATTATTGTAGATCCTAAAAAGGAAATCAATGCTATTCGTGAAGCAAGAAAATTAAATATACCTGTATTTGGTATTGTGGATACAAATTGTGATCCAGATGACGTTGATTATGTTATTCCAGCAAATGATGATGCCGTTCGTGCTGTTAAAGTTGTAATTGGAGTATTAAATAACGCTATTTGTGAATCTCGTAATTTAGAAATGGTTGATTATGTCACTGAAGAAGATAAAAATAAAAAAGAAAGTAAAGAAGTGAACATGGCTTCAGTTGTCGAAGAAATTAAACCTAGAAAAGAAATAGAAGAAGATACAGTTATAGAAAAAGAACCTGAAATAAAAGAAGAAACAAAAGATTATAGTAAAATGACTTTGACTGAATTAAAATCTTTAGCTAAAGAACAAGGAATTAAGGGTTATTCTACTATGAAAAAAGATGAATTAATTAGTAATCTAAAATAACAATTTTTAAGAAATAAAGAAAAGGAGAAAAATTTATGGAAGTAACTGCAAGTTTAGTAAAAGATTTGCGTGAAAAAAGCGGTGCTGGTATGATGGATTGCAAAAAGGCTTTGTCTGAATGCGATGGAAATATTGATGCCGCTATGGATTATTTAAGAGAAAAAGGTCTTGCTAAAGCCGAAAAAAAAGGTAGTCGTATTGCAGCGGAGGGTTTAGCAAATATCTATATAAATGAAAACAAAGCCGTAATCATTGAAGTGAATTCTGAAACCGATTTTGTTAGTAAAAATGAAGAATTTACAAGTATGATGGACGAGATTGGAAAAGCGATTTTAAAAAGTGATGTTACTTCATTAGAAGACGCTTTAAATTTATCTGTAAGTGAAGGAACCATCAATGATTTAATTATTGCAAAAACTGCTAAAATTGGAGAAAAATTATCTTTAAGAAGAATGGAAGTTGTCGAAAAAAATAACGATGAAGTTTTTGGTTCTTACCTACATATGGGTGGTAAAATCGCTGTATTAACTGTTTTAAAAGGAGCAAATGGTGAAGTGGCTAAAGAAGTAGCTATGCAATCTGCTGCTATGAAACCAAGTTATGTATTTATTAGTGATGTACCAGAAGATGTTTTAGCTCGTGAACGTGAAATTTTAAAAGAACAATCTCTAAATGAAGGAAAACCAGCAGATATTGCAGAAAAAATGGTAGAAGGTAGAATTAAAAAATTCTATAAAGAAGTTTGTTTAGCAGAGCAAGCCTTCATTAAAGATGGCGATATAAGTGTAAATACCTACGTAACTAATAATGGTGGAGAAATTATAAAAATGGTTCGTTATGAAGTTGGTGAAGGAATGGAAAAAAGATGTGAAAACTTTGCTGAAGAAGTTATGAACCAAGTAAAAGGAAACTAGGAGACTTTAAATTAGTCTCTTTTTTTTGTAAAGAATAGTGAAAAAGAAAGCAATTTTCTTTTATTTTTGTTATACTAATGATAGTGATAGTATGAAGAAGTTAAGAAAAAATAAAAAAAATGTTTTAAAACTTATTTTATTTGTTGTAATGCTTTACTTATTTATTGTTTTGGGAACAAAAGATTATAATGTAAAAATAGCAGACAATATAAGATTTGCTACAGAATACAAAGATATTAGTAAAAATAATATTTTTAAATATGTAAACGAAAACGAAGCATTAGAAATTCTAAATAACAAAACAGGAATTCTTTTTCTAGGTTTTTCTAGTAATATTTGGAGTCATTACTTTGCTGATTATGTTAATGAAATAGCAATGCTTCACGAAGTAAAAGAAATTTATTATTATGACTTTTATAAGGATAGACAATTAAATAATAAAATATATAAAAATATAGTTACTAAATTAGATCATTATTTACTATTTTCAGATACGAATCAAAAAGTTTTAAATGCTCCGATAATTATTATTCTAAAAAATGGTGAAGTTATTTATTTTAATAACGAAATAAGCTTTTTAACAGGAGAGATTAAACCTGAAGATTATTTCACCGATTATCGAAAGAATTTAATAAAAATGAATTTAGATAAAGCAATTCTAGAAATGGTAGGGGAATCTAATGGATGAAGAAAATAATAATATATTGGGTTTTGGTTTCTTTTTCTTTTTTATTGTCTTAATTGTTGTCGGAGGTTCTATACTTGTTTATTTAAATATTGGAAAAGAAAATCAAGAAAAAAGCACTACAGGAAATAATGAAACTCAAATAGATAAAATGAAATTAGAAAAAGAAAAAGATTTTATTTATTATACAAATGAAAAAATAATTAGTGAATCTTTATCCATAGTGAGTAAACTACCCGTTATTAATCTAAATAGTGACGATGCTAAAAATACAACGAAGGAATTAAAAAATTACGTAGAAGAAGTAAATGGTACTTTAAAAAAGAATACAGAAAATATTACTTGTGCCTATCAAAATGATGAACAGATTTTAGAAACCAATTTTTTGGATTTTGGCACTTATATATATCAAGAATATGTGACATTATTAATTCGTGAATCGGCTTATAGTTGTCAAAATGGCTTTTCGGTATCCAGTAAAATAAGAGCCTATACTTTTAATGCATTAACGGGAAAAAAATTGACCACTCAAGAGTTATTAGCAAAATATGATACATCTTTAACAAATGTTTTAGAAAAAGTAAAAAGAACATTATCTGACAGTCAGACGATGAATGATGAAGAAGAAACCATTCAAATTGATGAAACTATAAATAATTTAAAAGAAAATGAAACATTTGTGATTTATATTGATGAATATGGAGATTTAATTATGAATTATGTTGTAAAAACAAGTTCTGTCGATTATAATGATAGTATAACAATAAATGAAGGAGAATAGTATGAACGTTGAAGAAAAAATGGATAAGGTGATTATTGCTTTAGAAAATAAAATGATGAATATTAGAGCAGGAAGAGCGAATCCCGCTATGTTAAATGGAATTATGGTACCCTATTATGGAACACCATCTCCTATACAAAGTCTTGCCAATATCACAGTTCCTGAAGCAAGACAATTAATGATTAAACCTTTTGATCGCAGTACTTTAAAAGATATTGAAAGAGCTATTAATGAAGCTAATATTGGTATTACACCTACAAATAATGGAGAAATTATTATCTTAACGATACCTGAACTTACAGAAGAAAGAAGAAGAGAATATGTAAAAGATGCTAAAGAAGTAGCAGAAGAAGCGAAAGTTGCTTTAAGAAATATTCGTCAAGATGAAAATAGTGCAATAAAAAGAGAAGAATATCCAGAAGATGAAGAAAAAAGATTGATGGAAGAAGTCCAAGAAGCCATTAATAAATACAATAAAATTGTAGATGAAAAATTAAAAGAGAAAGAACAAGAATTAATGACCGTTTAATTCTTTTTTTTATAATGACCGTTTAATTCTTTTTTTAACTTTTAAAATATTGAATATTGTTATATAATAGATGGCGAGGTGAAAAAGTATGTCAAGTCCATTTTTAGCAAAAGACTATGTGGCTTTTGCATTAATTAAAGAAAAAAGTGAAATTTTTGATGAAAGTTTTACCACGGTATCAGAATTAAATCAATTTACATTATTTATGCAACAAAAATTTAATGAACGTGAATTAGGTGTTGTAATTGTATATGAATTAGATAGAGAAAATTTTAATGTAAAAAATGGTGTTATTACTGTTAATGAAAGATCTTGGATAAATTTGGATAGACTTCCTAATGAAATACTAAATATTTTAACGGATACATCTTTAATTTTAGAATTCTTTTTAAAAATTGAAACAAGAAGATTAGAAATTTTGCAAAGTCTTCCACAATATTCAATGGATACTCCAGCAAGTAAACAATTATCTCGTGTATTACCAAATTAAATGGTAATACCTTTTATTATATTTAAATATATGGAACAGTTAAGCTTCGTTAGAAAAAACTAAAAAACGCTTATAAAAAAATGTGTCTGTTTAGCAATTTTAACTTTTTGAGATTTTTTTAAAAATTCTTTGGTTATTTCTTGTCAAAGAATGGGTTGTAGTGCTATAATAAATGCAGTTATGTTTGAAAGGAGGGATTTATATGACAAAAGTAGTGGTAAATGGTAACTTAGAAAAAGCAATGAAAACATGGAAAATGAAAGTTGCTAAAAGTGGTGTCCCTTCTGAACTAAAGAAAAAGAAGCATTATACAAAACCTGGCGTTAAAAGAAGAGAAGCCAAAAAAGAAATGATAAAAAATGCTCGTAAGCATAGAAATTATTAATAGGTGATAAAATGATAGAGCAAATTAACAATGATTTAGTTGTAAGTATGAAAGAACAAGATAAATTTACTTTAAGTGTTTTACGTATGCTAAAAAGTGCTTTACAATTGGAAAGCATTAATAAAAAAGCGGAATTGACAGATGATGAAGTTATTTCTGTTGTAAAAAAACAAGTTAAAATGCGCAATGATTCAATTTTAGAATTTAAAAAATTTGATAAAATGGAAGCTGTAAAAAAATTAGAGGAAGAAATTGAAATATTAAATAAATATTTACCAGAATGTTTGAGTGAAGAACAAATTGACGAAGCAATAGAAAAAGCTTTTGAAAAAATAAATCCAACAAGTATGAAAGATATGGGACTTATTATGAAAGAACTTCAAAGTATTGCTACTCGTTGCGATATGAGCGAAGTTTCAAGAAAAGTAAAAGAAAAATTAATGCAACAATAAATAAAAACGATGCAAAGGTCGTTTTTTTTAAACTTTTTACATATAGTTTTATAGGTGGTTTTTATGCATCTTTATAAAACAATGAAAAATTTTTTGATGGATTTTGATTACTATATTGACCTTTATGAAAACAAAATTCATGTTTTTAATTATACCGATATTTTAAAACTAAATGATGAAGAAATAATCCTAGCAATGCCTTCCTTTACTCTTGCTTTAAAAGGTAATAATTTTAGCGTAAAACAACTTGAAAAAAGAGAAATTTTAATTGATGGGCAAATCAATCAGGTGGTTTTTACAAGATGAAAATAAAACATTTTATTTATATTAAATGCAAAACGAACCATCCCAATCGTATTTTATTAAAACTTTATAAAAATAAAATTAATATTTATGATATTTTGAAAAAGAAAGATGAGTTATACATAAAAGTTCTTCAAAATGATTACGAAAGAATAAAAAAACAAATTGTTACGACAAAATTTTATTACGTTAGTGATACAGGATTCTTTAAATTTAAAAAAAATTTAACTCCTTTGAAAATCATGGCTATACTTTTCTTTTTATTTTTTATTAATTTTTTTAGCCAAGTAATTGTAAAAGTCGAGGTTGTTCATTCTAATAAAGAAATTAGGGAATTGGTCGGTAAAGCTTTAGAAAGTGAAAATATTCGTGTTTGGAGTTTAAAAAAAGATTATGATACTTTGCAAAAAAGTAAACAAAAAATACTAGATATGTATAAAGATAAATTAGAATGGATTGAAATTGAAAATATTGGGATGAAATATGTTGTACGTATAGAAGAGAGAATTATCAATCAATTTAAGGACGAAAAAAAATATTGCCATATTATTGCAAATAAAAGTGGAATAATAGAAAGTATCACTAGTACAAAGGGTGAGATTTTAGTTCATGAAGGACAATATGTAACAGAGAAAGATATTTTAATTAGTGGCGAGATAAAATTTAATGAAGAAGTAAAACAAAATGTTTGTGCCGAAGGAAAGGTATATGCTGAAGTTTGGTATGAAACGCATGTTTCATTACCAATTCGCTATGAAACCAAAATAAGAACGGGAAAAAAGCGTTTGAATTTTAGTGTAGAAAATGAAACAGGTAAATATAAAATTCTTAAAAGTCGTCTTAAAAATTATGAAACGGAAAGTAAACTCTTATTTCACTTTTTCAACTTTAATTTTTATTTGGATACGGAATATGAAATTAATAAAACAGAAAATAATTATACACTTGAGACGGGTACAAATAAGGCTATAGAATTAGCCGATCAAAAAATTCAAACTAAGTTTTTAGAAAAAGAACAAATAAAAATGCGAAAAGTTTTGAAAAATACTATAAATGATAGTACAATAGATGTAGATCTATTTTATTCCGTTATAGAAAATATTGGAAAAATGGAGAAATACACTATAATAGTAGAAAAAGAGGGAAGTTAGATGATTGTAGATACTTTATCAAATGCTTTAGAAAGTATATGGCCTATGCTTATCATATTTTTAATAGTCCTTGTGGCAATACGAGTTTCTTACATTTTAATAAATCATGAAAAATTTGTTTTTTATAAAGAATTTTTAAATTTTATTTTTATTGTTTATGCATTGCTTCTTTACGAATTATTAACAAGCACAGAAATGAACACAAATAGTGGTTTTAATTTAGTTCCATTTATGGAGATATTTCGCTATAAAATAGGAAGTAAATTATTTGTTTATAACGTTATTGGAAATATTTTAATATTTATTCCTTTTGGTTACTTTGTATCGGGATACGTAAAAGCAAACAAGGTTTCTCATATTTTATTTATTAGTATTTTGACCAGTTTAACTGTAGAACTTGTTCAACTTCAAATTGGTCGTTCATTTGATATTGATGATATCATTTTAAATGTAGCAGGTAGTATACTTGGTTTCTTACTATATATTGGACTTACCGCCATAAAAAAACATTTACCTAGAATATTCCAAAGTGATACATTTTATAACATTTTATGTATTGTCATTTTTATAATTGTGTTATACTATTTTTCAAAAGTGATTGGATTAGGGTGGTTTTAGATGGAATACACAATTAATAATTTATATGGCTATCAAGAGGATTATTCTTATTTAGAAAAAGTAATAAAAAAAACTTTAAAAATGGAAAAAGTGCATCATGCGATATTTTCTATTACTTTTGTTGGAGAAGAAGATATACAAAAATTAAATCGAGAATATAGAGGAAAAGATAGTATTACAGATGTTATATCTTTTGCTTTTGAAGATGCAAATAAATTAAAAAATAAAGTAAGAGTTTTAGGAGACATCTATATTTGTATTCCAAGAATGATAGAGCAAGCTCATACTTATGGACATTCCACAATAAGAGAACTTGCCTTTTTAACTGTACATGGTCTTTTGCATTTACTTGGCTATGATCATGTAAAAGAAGAAGACGAAAAAAAAATGTTTGCTAAACAGGAGTTGATTTTAAATGCCACAAATATCAAGAGATGATATCAAAAAAAAAGGAATAAAAAGATTTTTTAATAGTATTAAATTTTCCATGGAAGGTCTTATTTATGCCTATCGATATGAACAAAGTTTATGGTTGCATGCCATTGCTACTATTTTTTCAATTTGTTTAGGTATTATCTTTCGAATTAAACTTTCCGAATGGGCAATTGTTTTTATTGCTTTGGGTGTAATTTTAGGAATGGAGTTAATTAATACCGCTATTGAAGCTGCAGTTGATTTAGTTACTCTTGAAATACATCCTCTTGCTAAAATTGCTAAAGATTGTGGAAGTGCTGCTAGTTTTATTATGACACTCGTTGCAATTGTTATTTGTTTATTTGTCTTTGGACCTTATTTTATGAAAGCTTTTGGAGTATAGGTGATGTTTTATGAAAAGTGGATTTGTAAGTATTATTGGACGACCTAATGTTGGAAAGAGTACTCTTTTAAATTCTTTAGTGAATGCGAAAGTGGCAATTACAAGTGATAAAGCCCAAACAACTAGAAATATTATTCAAGGAATTTATAATGAAATAGATACTCAAATTGTTTTTGTAGATACTCCTGGTATTCATAAACCTCAAAATCGTTTAGGAAAAATACTAAATAAACAAGCTCTTTCTTTAATTTATGAAGTCGATGCCATTTTATTTTTAGTGGATGCTTCTGCTGATTTAGGAAAAGGCGATTTATTTATTATAGAAAATTTAAAAAATTCAAATGTTCCTGTAATTTTAGTTTTAAATAAAATTGATAAAATGAAACCAGAAGATGTATTAGTTGTGATTGATCACTATAAAGATTTATATCCTTTTGCTGATATCGTTCCTGTTAGTGCCCTAAAACATGATAATTTAGGTTTACTTATAAAATTAATTAAAAAGTACTTAAAGGATAATGTTAAATATTTTGATGATGATATATTTACAAGTAATAGTACATATTTTATGATTAGCGAAATGGTAAGAGAAAAATTACTTGATTTAACTGTAGAGGAAGTACCTCATTGTTTAACTTGTGTAACAACATCCTATGAAGAAAAAGAAAATGTTATTTTAATCACAGTAGATATTATAGTCGAACGTGATAGTATTAAAAAAATTGTCATTGGGAAAAATGGGGAACGATTAAAAATGGTTGGCTCTTTAGCTCGTAAAGATATAGAAGAAATGCTTGGTAAAAAAGTTTATTTGGAACTTTTTGTTAAAACAATTAAGAAATGGAGAAGTAAAGAAAGAGTTTTACATGAACTTGGTTTTAATGAAAATGAATAAAATAGGAAAAAAATTCTCAATATAAAATTAGAAAGATTGAGGATTGATTTATATGAATAAATTTGAAGCTTGGAACAAATTTAAAAATAGTGGTAAAGTAGAAGATTATTTAATCTATGCAAAACAAAAAAGAAGTGAAGAAAATGATAACAAAAGTGGAGGGGATAATTGTCAATGAAACCCCTTATGGTGATACCTCTAAAATCATACATATATTAACAAAAGATCGTGGACTTATTGGAGTAATGTGTAAAGGAGTAAAATCTTTAAAAAGTCGCCTTCGAGCATTAACCATAAAGTTTACTTATGGATTTTTTTATCTTTATTTTAAAGAGGATAAATTATCAATATTAAAAGATGTGGATGTTATAGAAGATTTTAAAACGATTAAAAATGATATTTTATTAATCAGTTATTTAAATTATTTAACGGAATTGACAACACAAGTATATAAGCAAAATAAGGATAATACGATTTATAATCTTTATATTGCAAGTATTAAAAAATTAAATTCTAACTTAGATCCATTAGTTATAACAAATATTTTAGAATTAAAATATTTGCCTTATTTAGGTGTTGGTTTGGAACTAGATTCTTGTATTTTATGTGGAAATAAAACGGATATTGTAACAATTGATGCTGATATAGGTGGTTATATTTGTAAGAATTGTTATACAAATCAAATTATTGTAAGTAAAAAAACAGTACAATTGATTCGTATGTATTACTATGTGGAAATTGATTCAATTCTTCATTTAAAAATCGATGAAAAAGTTGTAAAAGAAATTAATTTTTTTATTAACCGTTATTATGAAAGATATACGGGATTGTTTTTAAATAGTAAAAAGTTTTTAAATAAAATGCTTTCTATATAATTTAATCCTATTTTTAAAAAGTATACTTGCAATTCTGTTAAGTTTTGCATATAATTTAGGTATACAAACGTTGATGAGTGATGGAAAAGCTCGGAGTTATATAAAAAAAGAGATTCTACTAAAGAATAAATAGGGTGGAACCGCGGATTTATTATTCGTCCCTATGTCTGTTCTTTAGTATTTTTATTTTTAGGAGGAAAAAAAGATGGAAAAAATAAAAATGGATGAATTAGTTAACTATTGTAAACAATATGGTTTTATTTTTCAAGGAAGTGAAATTTATGGAGGATTATCCAATACTTGGGATTATGGACCACTTGGTAGAGAATTAAAAAATAATATTAAAAATGCTTGGTGGAAAAGGTTTATTCAAGAAAACTTATATAATTATGGATTGGATTCTGCAATTTTAATGAATCCAGAAGTTTGGGTAGCAAGCGGTCATGTAGCATCCTTTTCAGATCCTTTAATTGATTGTAAAAAATGTAAAACTCGTGAAAGAGCAGATAAGTTAATTGAAACTTTTACTAATGGTTCTGAAACAGGAGATGGATGGAGTAATGAACAACTAGAGAATTTTATTCGAGAAAATCACATTACTTGTCCAAAATGTGGTGCGAGTGATTTTACTCCTATTCGTAAATTTAATTTACTTTTTGAAACACACCAAGGAGTTACAGAAGATGCGAAAAGCAAAGTTTATTTGCGTGGAGAAACAGCGCAAGGAATATTTGTAAATTTTTTAAATGTTCAAAGAAGTATGCGAGCAAAAATCCCTTTTGGGATTGGCCAAATTGGAAAAAGTTTTCGTAATGAAATAACACCAGGAAATTTTATATTTAGAACTAGAGAATTTGAGCAAATGGAACTAGAATTTTTTTGCAAACCTAATACAGATTTAGATTGGTTTGGTTATTGGAAAAATTATTGTTTAGACTTTTTAAAAGATTTGGGATTAGAAAATGAAAACTTAAGATATAGAGATCATTCTAAAGAAGAATTATCTTTTTATAGCAAAGCAACCACCGATATTGAATTTTTATTTCCAATGGGGTGGGGAGAACTTTGGGGAATTGCAGATCGAACCGATTATGATTTAGGAGTTCATATAAAACATTCTAAATCTGATTTAAGATACTTAGACCCTGAGACAAATGAAAAATATATTCCATATGTTATTGAACCATCTGTTGGCGTAGATCGTTTATTCTTGGCAATTCTTACGAATGCTTATCAAAAAGAAATACTAGAAAATGGAGAAGAACGAGAAGTTTTAAAAATTCATCCTTTTTTAGCTCCTAACAAAGTTACGATTTTACCACTTATCAAAAAGGTGCATAGTGAAAAAGCTACCAGTTTATATGCAGATTTATGCTCATCTTTTCCATGTTCGTATGATGATTCAGGATCAATTGGAAAACGTTATAGAAGAAGTGATGCTGTCGGAACTCCTTATTGTATCACTATAGATGATGATACTTTAGAAAATAATATCGTTACTTTAAGAGATAGAGATACAATGGAACAAATTAAACTTAATGTAAATGAGGTAAAAGAATATATTCAATCAAAAATTGATTTTTAATTATAAAATAGCAACTTATAATTGAAAAATTTTTAATTCTTTGTTATGATTAATGAGTAAGATAGAAAAATAGGAAAAGAGTGATTATATGGCATTAAGTAAGCTTAAAAAATTATTTTCTGATGAGGAAGATAATTTAATGGGTACAGAAGATGAATATTATAATATTAGTGAAGATGATGCATTAAAAGAAGCTGATAAAACTGGAAATAAAATGATTTTAATGGAGCCACGTGCTTATTCAGAAAGTCAACAAATTGCAGATCATTTAAAAAATAGAAATAGTGTGGTAGTAAATTTAAAAAGAGTCACCTCTGCTCAAGCTAAAAGAATTATTGATTTTTTAAGTGGTTGTATTTACTCAATAGGTGGAAAAATGCAAAAAATAGGAGTAGGGATTTATTTATGTACTCCTAAAAATGTAAATATTCAAGGTAAAATTTCAGATGATGCTGAAAAGAGCAAAAACAACGAGGAAACGGAAATAGAATGGTAAAATAATAAAGATAGAATTGAGGTGAGGTATGAAAAAATTTAAAACAAGTTTTATGGGATTTGATAAACAAGAGGTAAAAGATTTTGTTCATGAATATACAGTGGAATATGAAAATTTAGTGAATAAATTAAAAAATCAAGATTTTGAAATTGAAAATTTAAAGGCAAGTTTAGCAAAGTACCAAAATTTAGAAGAAACATTAAACAAAACAATATTAATTGCAGAAGATACCTCAAATCAAATTAAAAGAATAGCTCGTGAAGAAAGCAAAAATATTGTTGATGAGGCAAAAAAAAATGGTTCGCGTATTATTAATGACGCCTTAATTCGTGCGAGTGAAATTGAACACGATGCAGAAGAATTAAAAAGAAGAGTTATTGCTTTTAAAAGAAAATTTAAACAAGCTATTGAAAATGAAATAGAAGTTATAGATGAAATTGCAGACAAGTATTAGTCTGTTTTTTTATTTTGAAGCAATCGTATTATAAGTTTTTCTTGTTTTTAATAAATTCTTTGTAAGTGCTCTTTTTTCAATATGAGAAGTTTCAAGAAGCATATAATTTTTGCCTAATTTCCTGTTGACAAAAATTTATTAGGAAAATATAATTGGTTTAGAAAAAGTATCAAAGTAAATGTAAGTGATGCTTGTAAAGATACTGATACATTATCCTATATTAACTATAATGAAGAAGGAAAATCAGAACTTGTAAGTAAAGGAATCAAAGTAAGTGGTGGATTTGTTGAAGAGGATTCTAAATGCACAAACTTCATCAATGTTCTTTTTTATAGTATATTTAGAATTAGTTTATTACTTGGCGGAATGTATTTAATAAAAACTAGAAATGAAGCATAATAAACTTCTTTTTTTACAATGAGAGTGCTACAATAAAAAAGAAAGGAATGATTTTAATGGCTAAAAAAAAAGAAAAGAAGAAACGAAAAAATAAAAAATTAAAATCTTGGGTTCGTAATAGTTTATTGATTCTATTTCTCGCTTTATTTTTGTTTGCAACTTATAAAATCGTTCGTTTTTATATTGATTTGCGTCAAAATAAAAAAGATAATGTACAATTAATAGAAGAGGTTTATAAAGTAGAAACCATAAATGATGAAGAAAGTATCACAATTGATTTTAGTAAACTTTTAACTATTAACAAAGACATAAAAGGTTGGATTCAATATAATGATGCCATTATTAATTATCCTATAGTCCAAAGTAAGGATAATGATTATTATTTAAAAAAGAACATCTATAAAAAATATAATCAAGCGGGTTCTATCTTTATGGATTATCGGAACAAAGGATGGGACGATCAAAATGTTGTTTTATATGGTCATAATATGAGTGATCAATCTATGTTTGGTTCTTTAAATACTATCATAAATAATGAAGATTATTTTAATCAAGATGAACATCAATATATCAAAATATGGAATACAAATAATGAGCTTTTAACGTATCAAATTTTTAGTATCTATACAATAGAAAAAGAAGATTATTATATTACAACTACTTTTGGTTCTAAGGAATCTTTTCAAAAATTTATTGAAACTATGAAAAAAAGAAGTAAGAAATTTTTTTCTGTGGAAGTCACAACAAAAGATAAAATCCTAACTTTATCAACTTGTATGGGAAGTGGAGGAACATCGAAACGAGAAGTAATTCATGCAAAGAGAGTGAATTTATAAATTTTTCTTATTTTTAATAAATTCTTTGAGCATTTTGGTAAGTGCTCTTTTTTCGATACGAGAAACATAACTTCTAGAAATATTAAGTTCTTTTGCAATTTCTTTTTGGGTTTTTTCTTTTTGATTTAAAAGTCCATAGCGTTTGATAATAATTTCTTTTTCGCGTTTGTTGAGCATATTTAAATAAAGACTTAAATCTTTAATATTGTCTTTTGTATGGATAGTATCAGCAAAATCTTTGGTATTGTCCTTTAAAACGTCTATTAAACTAATTTCATTTCCATCTTTATCATAACCAATAGAGTCATTTAAAGAAACATCGCCTTCGCGTTTTTTATTGCTTCTAAAATACATTAAAATTTCATTTTCGACACAGCGAGCCGCATAGGTGGTTATTTTAGTTTTTTTAGAGTCATTATACGAGTCAATTCCTTTAATTAATCCAATTGTTCCTATACTAATTAAATCATCTTGGCTAATATTTTTACTTTCAAATTTTTTAACAATATGAGCAACTAAACGTAAATTTCTTTCAATTAATGTATTTCTGGCATTTTTATCGCCATTTTGCATGGCAAGAATTGCTTGTTTTTCTTCTTCCTCAGTAAGAGGTTCAGGAAATACATTGTTAGAGTAACTTCCCGTAAAGAAAAGCATATCTTTAATTAAATTTAGTATACTTAAAAACATAGAACACTTCCTTAATACATTGTATTGTTTTTTTTAGTATTTTAGAATATGAATAAATAATTAGTATTTTTTTATGAAATGTGTTAAAATTATGTTTAAGAAAGCGAGGATTTGATATGAATAACATATTAAAATTTTATGTACAAGCTAATAAGTTAAAAGAGGTATTACGTACAGGATGGTTAGAAGTAAAAATAGAAGGAAGAACAGAATCTGTTGCAGATGCAGCATTTGGTAGTATGGTTCTTGCTATGGCGATTAAAGAAGAAAAAAATATAGATGTTGATCTAGTAAAAGTATTTAAAATGCTAATTGTTAAAAATTTAGAGAAAGTAACATTAAAAGAAACAACTACTAGAGAATATCCTACTTACGAAGAAAGAAAAACGGCTGCTTTTGAAACAGTTTCTAAAATAACAAGTGGTTTATCTATGCAACAAGAAATAATGAACTTATTAGAAGAAATTTATGCGAATGAAACAAAGGAAGCAAAATTTGTAAGTCAAGCTACTACTATCGAATCTGATATTCAAGCAAAAATTTATGATCTAGAAAAAAGATTTAAATTAGAGAATGCATTGGAAGATGCTAAATATTATGGAGAAGAGTTATCTAATGAAATTATTCCACAAATTAAGAATGCAAGTGATGGTTGGATTTTATATGATAGAAAACGATATGAAGATGAATGCTTCAAAGAATTATCAGAAGAAATACAAAAATTTAGCTTGTAATAAAAAAACGAACAATCTTATAAAAAAGATTGATTTTTTTAATTTATAAAATATATGATATGCTTTATTTATTATTAATGTTACATTCAATAAGAATGGAAAGTAATAATGGAGGAATTATGAAAAATTATAAAAAATATATATTTGATCTAGACTATACTTTATTAATTCCTGATTGGTCTTTAGAAGATGAATATTTTAAAAAAACAATTCCCATAAATGAGCAGGCAGAATTTTTTTTACAAAAACAAAATATATTAGATAAATATGAATTAAAATTCCCTAAATATGATTTTAAAACATTAAGTGAATATTTTAAAAGCTATGGATTCCATGTGAGTGAAGACGTAATAAAGGGTTGGATGATTCATAATAGTGAAAATATAAAAGATAAAGTTGTCGATGGGGTAGAAGAATTATTTCATTATTTAAAAGATAATCATAAAGAAATTGTGATTCTTACAAATTGGTTTAGTGGTACACAAATACCAAGGTTAAAGAAAACAGGGCTATATCGTTATATTGATAAAATAGTTGCTGGAGAAGATGCTATGAAACCAAATATAGAATCTTTTAAACTAGCTATTGGAGATACTCCAAAAGAGGATTGTATTATGGTAGGAGATAGTATAAAAACTGATAAACTTGGGGCTTTAAATGCGAGAATTGATTTTTATATTGTTGATGCTGAACATACAATAAGAGATTTGTACCAAAAGATAAAAAATATGAATGATTTAGAAGCAAATATAGAAAAAACTACTCTTAAATTTTAAGTCTTTTGTAAGTAAATCTTTTTAGTGAAATATTTAAATAATCATCTAAAATGGTTGTTCTTTTTTTATTTTATTTGATATACTTATAATACGAGGTGAAAAGAATGGATAAGTTTATTCCTGACATTTATCAAAAAAGCATTTATGCGATTGATTATGAAAAATTAAAAAATAGGGGAATTAAATGCATTTTATTTGATTTAGACAATACTATAGCTCCTGTTAACATAAATGCCCCTGATAAAGAAATGAAAGATTTAGTAGCTGATATAGAACTTTTAGGAATAAAAGTAATTATTTTATCCAATTCTAGTAAAAATAGAGTTAGACCTTTTAAAGAAGGGTTAAATGTTGACTCAAGTTTTAGTAGTCATAAACCATTTAAGAAAAAATATAAAAAAGTAATGCGTATTTATAATTTTTTAGATAATGAAATTGCATGTATAGGAGATCAATTATTAACAGATATTTTTGGGGCCAATCGAATGGGTTTTTTAAGTATTTTAGTTCATCCTATTAGTAATGTTGATCTAATCGGAACAAAAATTAATCGTATTTTTGAAAGATTTATTTTTAGGAGATTAGAGCATCAAGGTTTATTTAAAGTCGGTGAATATTATGAATAGATGTTATGGTTGTGGAGCAATCTTACAAACCCAAGATAAAGAAAAAATAGGTTATATTCCCAAAGATAAAAAAAATGATGCTAAGCTGTGCTTACGTTGTTTTAGAATTTTACATTATAATGATTTAAAAATGGTAGAATTACCGACGGAAGATATTTTAAATACAGTAAATAAAAAAGGAGAATATGCATTTTTTTTAATGGATTTCTTAAACATTAATGAAGAAGTAGTTTCGATATATAAAAAAATTTCTATTCCAAAAACTTTAATTATAAGTAAAATTGATTATATTCCAAAATACGTGAATAAAAATAAAATAAAGGATTGGCTTAAAAAAGAATATGGAGTAGAAGAAGAGATACTTTTTGCAAGTGCCGTTAAAAATATCAATCTTGGAGCTATTCGTAATACATTAGATAGTAACAAAAAAAGATGTGCCTATCTTCTTGGGTTTACAAATTCTGGCAAAAGTACATTATTAAATCATTTACAAGAAAATAGTACGATTACTACAAGTTTAGTTCCAAATACAACTTTGGATTATATCAAAATACCGATTTCAGAAAAACAATATCTAATAGATAGTCCAGGGTTTCAATACCAAAATCCGATTTATAAAGAAAATATGGTACTCTTAAAAAAAATGAATCCAAAAACATTTTTAAAGCCAATTACCTATCAATTAAAAAAGGATGGCAGTATTTTGATAGAAAATATACTTAGGATAGAAAATGAAAGTGAAAAATGTAATATGACTCTTTATATGAGCAATTTACTTTCTATAAAAAGAGTGTATAAAAAAAATAAAACGGGTAAAGAATTTTCTTCTAAAAAAATAAAAATGAAGAAAAATCAAGATTTAGTGATAAAAGGACTAGGTTTTATCAATATAAAGAATGATTGTAGCATAAATCTTTATATGGAAAATCAAAATAGAGTAGAAATTAGAAATTCATTTTTTGAAAGGTAGTAGTAACATGAGTAAAATACAAGTAATGAGCGAAGCACTTGCTAATAAAATTGCAGCTGGAGAAGTTGTAGAAAAAATTTCTTCAGTTGTAAAAGAGTTATGTGAAAATAGTATAGATGCTAATGCTAAAAATATTGAAATTAATTTAGTAGAAGGTGGACTTAAAAGTATTCAGGTTATTGATGATGGCGAAGGTATGGATAGAAAAGATGCAACTTCGGCATTTTTAAGACATGCGACAAGTAAATTAATACGTGATGATGATTTATTTTTTATTGATACATTAGGATTTCGTGGAGAAGCTTTGCCTTCCATAGCCAGTGTAAGTGATGTTATTTTAAAAACATGTAATGGAGATATAGGAACACTTATTGAAATAAAGGGTGGTAAAACGATTCGTGTGGAAGATGCTTCTGCTAGATGTGGCACCAGTATACTGGTAAGTGATCTGTTTTATAATACTCCCGCAAGACTAAAATATTTAAAAACCGAAGCAGCAGAACTGGCAGGATGTGTATCTTTAGTGGAACATTTATCTTTATCTCATGATAGAATAGCCTTTACTTTAAAAAATAATGATCGAGTTTTAGTTTCTACAACAGGAAGCGGTAATTTACATAAATGTATTCATGAAATTTATGGTCTTAATATTTCTTCTAAAATGATTGAAGTAAAAGCAAGTAATGATGATTTTGATTTATTTGGTTATATTTGTAAACCTGAAATATTAAAATCGAATCGAAATCATTTTATTACCATGATAAATGATCGAGTTGTAAAAAATTTTGAAATCAATCGAGCAATTAATGATGCTTATTATACCTATAAACCTGATATAAAATATCCAATAGTTGTTTTAAAAATTAATACTGATCCTACTTTAATTGATGTGAATGTCCATCCCACTAAACAAGATATTAAAATATCCAAAATGAGTGAGCTTTATGATTTAATTGTCAATACAATTAAAGATGCTTTATATAAAAATTTACTTATACCTGATGCTATTAAAAAGCCTGAATATAATGAAATTAAAGATCATTATGTTGAATATTTTGTAAGTGAAGCAACCAAAAAGGAAGAAGAGTATCAAGGAAGTACTACCAGTACTCAAGTAGCATTAGATCTAAGTTATGAAGAAGAAAAGGAAAGTCTTACGATTATTAACGAAGAATTAAAATCTTTAGTTTTATATCCTGTTGGTGTTGCTCTAGGAACCTATATTATTGCTCAAAATGAAGAAGGAGTCTATCTAATCGATCAACATGCTGCACAAGAAAGAGTAAATTACGAACGTTATCTAAAAGCTTTAAAAGAAAGTAAAACCTCAAGTATTGGTTTGTTATTTCCAATTACCATTGAACTATCAAGCAGTGAATTTTTAATTGTTAAAAATAATCTTCAAATTTTAGAAGATTTAGGTTTTAAAGTAGAAGAGTTTGGGATGAATACTTTTGTGTTTAAAGAACATCCAACTTGGTTAAAAACAGGGTATGAAGAAGAATCCATTCATAAAATCCTTGATATTTTAATTACCAACCATGGAGCTTTTGATAGAGTAAAATTTAATGAACATATAGCGATTACTTTGGCTTGTAAAATGAGTATTAAAGCCAATATGCATATTAGTAATGAAGCGGTAGAAGAGTTATTAAATGAACTTGTTTTATGTGATAATCCTTATAACTGTCCTCATGGAAGACCAACGATTATTAAGTTTTCTATCTATGATTTGGAACGTATGTTTAAAAGGCTCAAATGAAAAGTTAAATTTCAGAAAATAGAACTAAATAGAATTTGTAAGACTAAATTGGTAGAAATAGCAAAAA
>CANRBV010000014.1 GCA_947628965.1 uncultured Bacilli bacterium
GAAATTTCGTGTCTTTTTGTAGTGTCTATAATATCATAAAAATTTATTATTGACAATTCTTAGAATGTCATCAATTTTTAAATAATGTTATACTAATGAGTAGAAAAGAGGAAAAATATGCAAATCAAATGTATTCCAGTAGGTTATTTACAAGCCAATTGCTATATTGTAATCAAAAATAATAAAGCGATAATTATTGATCCTGGAGATGAACCAGATAAAATAGAACAAAATTTAAAAAATCTAGAAATCGTTGGTATATTATTAACCCATAATCATTTTGACCATACAGGTGCACTATCCTATTTTGAAGAGAAATATCATTTAAAAGCCAATCATAAAATAGAAGGATTTAATTATCAAGTTATAAATACACCAGGGCATACTAAAGATTCTAAGACTTTTTATTTTCCTGAAGATAAGATGATGTTTACGGGAGATTTTCTATTTAAAGGAACCATCGGACGCATGGATTTAGAAGGTGGAAGTACAATTGATATGCAAAAAAGTTTGGAAAAAATATTTAGTTATGATGATGCTATACTCCTTTATCCAGGGCATGGTGAATCTACTAGTTTAGGAAATGAAAAGCCAAGATTTTCTCATTATTTATGAAAAAGTAGAGTTTATAATATTTTATTTGATTAATAGAAGAAAATAATATATAATATTCACTAACCTCGAATTATTTACGTAATATTAGTTTTTTGATAAAATATAAATAGGATAGGAGAGTGATAGTATGTTGACTGCAAAACAAGTTGCTGAATATTTTCTTTCAAAAGATCCAGAAAGACAACTTTTTAACTATAATGTCGTTTCATATAATGGTAGAAAATTCTATGAAGGCAATGCAAGAATAAATAAATATTTATTTTTAGCTCAAGTTGTTCATTTGGCTAAGTATAATTCAAAATTATTTTCTGATGATTTTGTAGCATATGATAATGGCCCTGTTGTTGAATCCATAATGAATTCATATGGCAGACTAAAAGGTCATTATGACAATCAGAATCTTGATGAAGTAGAAAAAAATTTTTTGGATAAAATATATTTATCTTTAGAAAATGCAACATATGAAGAATTAATCGAAATAACGCATGAGGATCCAGAATGGCAAATTTTAAGTAAGGATACATATAAAGCTCCAGTAATGAATTTAGAAAAAAATATAGCTGAATATAAGAAAAGATATAAAGGATTAATTGAAGCATTAAAAATATGAATGAGGATTTAAAAGTTGGTCAGATACTTTGGCTAAAAGTTAGATATCAAATAGACAAAGTATCTGATACTAAGCATCCAATGCTAATTGCTGAAATAAATGATGAATATATTGAAGTTATAGCAATTGATAAAACTGCTGGTAAATTACAAAACTTATATTATCCATACAATCGTTACATCAATTCAGAAAATCCGAAAGAAACAGTATTATATGAAGATAGTTATGCGCAATTAAATACAAAATTAACACTAGAAAATTTTGGTGATTTGAAAAATTATAGAAAAACGACTGACTTATTATCAAAAATAAAATTAAATGAATTATTAAAAGATTATAAAAATTATCAAAACAATAATAGAATTAGAGAAGAAAGAATTGTGCATATGACAAAAAATGAAATATTGGAATTAAATGAGATTAGTTAAAAGATAACTAATCTATTTTCATCTTTAAAATAAATCGTAGTAACTTGTAATTCTTCTGAAACTTTAGAAGAAATAATTAAAAGTGAGAGTTTTGTTTTCTCACTTTTAAAATGTCTTTTCAGAATAAGAATGACTATAATTAATACGTTCATCAAATTCTACATAGTTTAAATAAATAATACGAATTAAATACCATTTTCCCGTTGCAGGATCACTAAGTATTAAATGGTCTTTACCAGCTTCTTCAATTAAACCATTATAGACTTTGTCTCTCCAATCGACAGAATCTGGATAAGAAACATACGCATTTACTCTTTTTCCTTTGTTTAATCTTAAAATATTTTCAATAAAACTTTGTTCCATATCTAAATTTTGATCATAACTTAAATTTCCTGGGGGAGTCATTTCTGGATAACTTTTATATGTATTATTTTCCATAGCTCCTGGAAATGTTGGGTTTTGGTAGTAACTACCATTCATAAATAATCACCTCTATCTAATTTTTATGTTATCCCTTTGAATTTATGAGAAATTTTGATACAATGAGTATGGTGAAAAATATGGATATCAATTTTGATTTGAGAAATATTAAAGAAGCCGTAACGAAAAAGAATTTTTATATACGAAGTTTAAGTCTTATTTTTGGAGTATGTTTATTAGCTTTAAATTATAATTTATTTCTTGTTCCAAACCATTTTGTTATTGGAGGGACAAGTGGACTTGCTTTAATTTTACAAAAGCTTTTTTCTTTGGAACCAGCTATTTTTATAGGACTATCGAGTGTTGTTTTAGTTATTCTTGCTTTCTTTTTATTAGGGTGGGATGAAGCAAAACGCTGTTTAATAGGTTCCATTATGTATCCTGTTTTTATTACAATAACAAAACCAATTGCTACACTTTTAGTTCCGCATTTTGTTTTTGATAGCTCTTTAATTGTTACTTTAATAGCAGGAATTCTTTATGGAGTATCCAATGGACTAATTTATAAAACTGGATTTAATACAGGTGGGTCCGATATTTTAATGAAAATCATTAATAAATATGGAAGAATGCCAGAAGGAAAGGCTATATTTTTTGTAAATCTTCTTATTATGATTGGGGGACTTATGGTTTTTGGGGTAAATAATTTTGTTTATTCTTTAATTATTTTATATTTAAGTACGGTTTTAATCGATCGAATTTTAATTGGTATATCCAGTAGTAAACTTTTCTTAATTTATACAAAAGAGGAAGAAAAAGTAAAAACATTTATTATGAATGAGCTTAATAGTGGGGTTACGATTTTTGATGCAAAAGGTGGTTATAGTGGCGAAAAAAGTCATGTTTTAATGTGTGTAGTTCCTAATAAAGATTATTACTATTTTAAAGAAACAGTCTTAGAAATTGATAAGAATGCCTTTTTTGTCATAAATGATTGTTATGAAGTAACAGGAGGAAAATTAAGGAGAAATTTACCATTTAATTAGAGTTAAATTCATGTTATAATGTACATAATACGAGGTGAAGACTAGAAGTGAAGTTAATAGAAGTAAAAAATTGCTATAAAGTATATAACAATGGAGTAACGGCCATTGCTGATTTAAATTTGTCTATTGAAAAGGGTGAATTTGTTTTTGTTATTGGAGCTAGTGGTAGTGGTAAATCTACCCTTATTAAATTATTATATCGTGAAGAAAAACCAACGAATGGTAGTGTATATATAGGTGGTATTAATGTAGCCAAGCTTCGCAATTCCAAAGTTTATAAATTGCGAAGAAAAATAGGTAATGTTTTTCAAGACTTTAAATTGCTTCCTAAACTTACTGTTTATGAAAATGTTGCTTTTGCCTTGGAAAGCATTGGACTTCACAATAATGAGATACGTCCAAAAGTTATTAAGGCATTGGATAGTGTTGGTTTAAAAGAGAAAATGCGCAGTTTTCCAAATCAATTATCAGGAGGAGAACAACAAAGAGTTTGTATTGCTAGAGCTATTGTAAATGATCCAAAATTACTTATTTGTGATGAACCAACAGGAAACTTAGATCCTGATATTTCAAAAGAAATCGTTCTAATATTAGATAAAATAAATAAAGAAGCAGGTACTACAATTATTATGGCGACCCATGATAAAGAAATTGTAAATCGTATGAAAAAAAGGGTTATTCACTTAGAAAATGGTGTTCTTGTTAGTGATGATAAGAAAGGAAGTTATAAGCAACATGAAAGCAATTAGAATTATTACACGTGGTATACGTGATGCTTTAAAAAGTGTTATTCGTAACTTTAGTTTATCAACAGCTGCAATAACTTGTAGTAGTATAACCTTAATATTAGTCGCTGTTGCTATGACTATTTCTTATAATATTAACAATATAACAAAAGATTTGGAAAAAGAATTATCAATTGTTGTATATATGAAAGATACAACAACTGAAGAACAAATTAATGAATTTAAAAATAAACTAGAAACAATGAAAAGTGAGAATGTAGAAGATTATACTTTTAAAAGTAAAGAAGAATGGAAACTTGAAATGAAAAATTACTCTGATACTTTTAGCACTGCATTAGATTATTTGGATACAAATCCACTTTTAAATTCCTTTACCGTTATTGTAAAAGATGCAAATCATTTAAAAGATACAACGGAAGAAATAAAAAAAATCGATTATGTGGAAAGTGCTGATTATGGAGAAGGTATGGCTGAAAATTTAGTTAAAGCTTTCGATGTAATTGGAAAAATAACAATACTTCTTGTTGTTGCACTAGTTTTAATTACGGCTTTCTTAATTGGAAATACAATTAAGTTAACAATATTTTCAAGAAGAAATGAAATAGAAATTATGCGATTAGTTGGAGCAAGCAATATTTCAATACGTTTACCTTTTCTGTTTGAAGGCTTGTTTTTAGGAATTTTGGGAAGTATTATTCCAGTGTTAGTAACTATCTATGGCTATGTTTTATTGTATGATCATTTTAATGGCTACCTATTTACCCACATTATTCGTTTGACAGAACCATTTAACTTTATTCTTTATGTTGCATTGCTACTACTTGTACTTGGAGCTGTTATTGGTATGCTAGGTAGCTATCGAGCAGTAAGGAAGTATTTGAAAATATGATAAAAAATATAATGAAAAAATTATTTTCTGTGACAATGATTATTGCGGTGCTATTTATTTATATGGTATCGCCAGTTCCAGTTGATGCAGCAGATAAAGAACCTGAAACTTTAGGTGATTTAAAAGAACAATTAGCTGACTTAAAAAAACAAAAAGCTCAAAATGATGCTGCAAAACAAAGCACTAAAGATGAAATTGCTCAAAAAGAAAATGCAGTAAAGCAAGCTGAAAAAGAGATTACTCAAGCTCAAAGCGATATTGAAAAAGCAGAAGAAGAAATCGAAGATTCCAATCAAAAAATCGCTGATTTAAAAGTACAAACTGAAAATGTCTTAAAAGTATTGCAACATCTTCAAAGTGAAAATATATATCTTAAATATATGTCCGATGCATCTTCTATTACCGATCTTGTTATGCGTATTAGTGCTGTAGAACAAATTACCGATTCTAATCAAAAAAATTTAGAAGAATTGGAAACATTAATTAAAAAGAATGAACAATTACAAAAGGATTTAGCAGAAAAGCAAAAAACATTATCTTCTAAAATCGATAATTACCAAAAAGCAATTACAAAATTAAATGGGAATTTAGAGACGTATGATAAATATGCATTAGATATTAATACCCAAGTAAAAACTATGCAAGAACAAGTGGATGCCTATACAAAATTATGTAAAGATAGTGCTAATAGTTATTTAGGAGATAAAGAAAAACTTTCAGACTGTACCAATGTTCCCTATAATGCTGGATGGCTAAAACCTTTAAATAAAGGAAGTGTTACTAGCTTAGAAGGTTATAGAACTGACCCAATTACTGGAAGAAAATATAGTTTCCATAGCGGAATTGATATTGGCAAAAATCCAGAGGGTACAAGTGTTTATGCTGCAGCAGCAGGTGTTGTATCAGGTATTGTTAATCGCTATAAATGTGGTGGAAATATGGTTTATATTACCGTAACCGTAGGTGGTGTTAAATATACAACGTATTACTATCATTTATTACAAATTAAAGTAAAAGTTGGGCAAGTTGTAACGCAAAGTACTGTAGTAGGAACAGTAGGAGGAGGACCATCTACTTGGTCTTATGATAGTTGTTCTACTGGAGCACATCTACACTTTGGAGTTGCAAAAGGATGGTATTCAGGAAGTATTCCAACGTCAAAAGTGATTGTTCCGCCAGGATTTAATAATAAAAAAGGATACAGTTGGACTGTAAGAACTGCTTATTATGGTTAGAAAAAAAGAGCTTAAATGCTCTTTTTATATTTTATAGGAAAGTTCTAAAAAAACAAAAAAATATCTTGAAGAACAATAGTTTGCTGTTGTATATGATTTTACACAGAGAGGGGGGGAAAATAGTTGTGATTATCAATAAAGCATATAAATTTAGAATGTATCCTAATGAACAACAAAAGGAACTCATTCACAAAACAATAGGTTGTACTCGGTTTCTTTATAACTATATGTTAAATAAGAAAAAAGAGAATATACTCTTGTCAAGTTTTGATTTGATAAAACAAATACCCTCTTTAATGATTACATATCCATTTCTAAAAGAGGTAGATAGTTGTTCATTAAGATGTGCTATATTTGATTTAGAGAATGGCTTTCAAAAATATTTTGCTAAAAAAATGGATATCCTAAATTTAAAGCCAAAGGAGTAAAAGAAAGTTATCGTACGAATTATATAAAAAATACATATAAAGAAAAAATTTATGAAAATATAAGAATAGATTTGAAAAATAAAAAAATTATATTACCTAAATTAAAAGAGGTAAAAATAAGAGGTTATCGAAAATTAAATCAACTAAAGGGAAGAATACTGAATGCCACTATTTCAAAAGTAGCAGAAAAATACTATGTATCTGTATGTGTAGAAGAAGAACTAACGATAAAAGAAAGAATACCATCAAGAGTAGTAGGAATAGATGTAGGAATAAAGAGTTTAGTAACAACAAGTGATGGAACAACTTATGGTAATCCCAATTATTTAACTAAGTATGAAAAAAGAATAAAAAGAACCCAAAGGGAATTATCCCGAAAAATAAAAGGAAGTAAAAACTATTATAAAACGAAAATGAAATTAGAAGAAATTTATAAATGAATTAAAAAAAGTAAAAAAAGAAAGTATGGTGGCGACCATCGGAAGTTAGGCTTGTGGAGGAGGAAACTCCAATGAAACAAGAAAAAGGAATCGTGAGGTTCCTTAATGTAAAACAAAAAGAATTTTAATTTGTTGTTTTACTTTTGTTCTAATGACTTGCAAACAAATAAAAAAAATAGTATACTGAATTTAATAATAGAGGAGGATCAAAACATGAATCGTTTTAAAGAAAACCTCCCAACCAGAGAAAATAGCCATCTGGGGGGGGGGTTATTATTTAGAAAATAATAGAAAGAAACCAGAGGGCTTAAAAAAATTTACGAAGCATAAAAAACAAAAACAAATCCTACTAGGAGCAATAATTGCTTTAACTTTAGTAATTGGAGGAATTTATCTTTATAAAACTTTCGCTATTTATGAAGAACATGCTTCTTTTGATGTTTTAAAGGGAACAGTTCCAGATTTTGGAAGTGGTGATGTAACATTGGCTTTCACAGTAAATGGTGAAAAAGTGAGTGGAAAATCATTTCCAAATAAAGGAGAAGGATACATGGTAGCTGCTGCTGATAATGTAGAATGCGATAATGGAGTAGAAGCAAGATGGAATAATGATAGTTGGGGTTTAATGGTAATAGATAGTAAAAAGCAAAGTAAAATCAAATGTACAGTTAAATTTATAAGATATGAAGAAAAGTTATTAGATGGAGCTTATCCCGTATTGACGCCAGAATTGGTACCAGTCCAAATAGGTGCAGGAGGAGCTGTTACAAAAGCAGATGTTAGAACCCAATGGTATAAATACGAAAATCAGGAATGGGCGAACGCAGTAATTCTTGCTAATGGAAAAATAGCAGATAATTATGTGGGTGGAGATACAATAGCCGAGACAGATATCGCAGCTTATTTCGTGTGGATACCAAAATATAGTTATAAACTTTTTAATGAGAAATTAGGCAATTATAATGAAACTGTAGGAAGCGTAACGGACAAAGGGCCAACCACTGCCATCGATATAAAGTTTGGTTTAAATAATACCCAAGATGGAAAGACAGATGAATGTACAACACCGATGCTTGCAAATAAAGTCCAAGGTGCAAGCGGAGATAAAGGAAAATGTGAAGTAGGAAATTATATGACCCATCCAGCCTTTTTAGCTTTTGGTGGAAATGGATTTTGGGTAGGGAAGTTTGAAACGGGCAATAGTGCTATAACAAGTAAAACAAATGCAATAACACATAATAATGATGCAGAAGCCTCTCAACTTTTAATAAAACCAAATCGATATAGTTGGAGAAATATAAGTATAGGAAATGCATATAAAACATCATTAGCCTATATGACAGAATTACAAAGTCATTTAATGAAGAATACCGAATGGGGAGCAGTTGCGTATCTCACTCAAAGTATTTATGGTAAGTGTACAGATAAAAATAATTGTGAAGAAGTATACATCAATAATAATAGCAGCTATATTACAGGATTTAGTGGAGCAACTGCTAGTCAAGCAGCTGTTGCGGTAGCTGCGAGCAGTAATAGTAGTGGAAAGGCCTATAACTATAAGAGTACTAATTATAGTATAAAAGCAAGTACAACAGGAAATTATAGTGGAATCTATGATATGAGTGGAGGAGCAGTTGAATATGTAATGGGAATTATGTATCAAAGTGGAAATAAAAGTCTAGATTATAGTGATTTAGATTTAACAGATGCAATTTTAACTGATCCAAAATATTATGATGTTTATAATTATGGGACATCTGATAGAGATTATAGTAGAAGAATTCTTGGAGATGCTACGGGAGAAGTCGGACCGTTCCAATACTTAGGAAATCTTTATTATCAAGGTTCGATGTTTGAAGATGATGCCGATTTTGTGGCTTCTTCTGACTTTTTGTTCTACCGTGGTTCTGCATCAAATATGGGTGTTTTTTCTGGGATTTTTGCTTTCGAAGGTAACCATATCACTTCGGAAAGCAGTGGTTTCCGCGTTGTTCTATCGCCAGATGTATAACTACTTATAGATCTCTATAGTATATGAAAGAGAAGTTGTCTTCTCTTTTTCTTTATTAAAATCTATGATACAATGGTAATAATAAAAGAGTAAGAAAAGTATTTATTTAAAAAGGAGAGACTTTTATGACGCAAAAACTTGCAAACGTTATGGTATCTATTTTTGGTGGAATTTCAGGTTCTTTATTTGGTAAATATTTTCTTGTTTTTCTTATTAGTATGTTTCCTATATTAGAATTAAGAGGTGGACTTATTGCAGCAAGTTTATTAGATCTTCCTATGTGGCAAAGTCTCTTAATTTGCTTTATTGGAAATATTATACCTATTCCTTTTATTTTATGGTTTATAACTCCTATTTTTAGAGCTATGGGAAAATGGAAACATTTAGGTAAAGTTGTGAGATGGTGTGAAGAAAAAGCTCATTCAAAGCAAGAAAAAATTGAAAATTTAAAATATATTGGATTATTTTTGTTTGTTGGAGTCCCTCTTCCAGGAACGGGAGCATGGATGGGATGTTTAATTGCAGCACTTCTTAACATGGATAAGAAAAAATCTTTACTCGCTGCTCTTTTAGGAGTTGTAATGGCAGGAGTTATTATGCTTATTGTATCTTATGGAATAATAGGGAGGGTATTTTAAATGAAACATTTGTATTTTGTAAGTAATAATTTGATTAGTAACTTAAGAGTAGTTTATCCAAAAGATACTTCTTTTAAAAGTGTTAGAGAGCAAGCTATTTTAAGTAGCGAAGGAGAAGAAAAAGCAAAAGAATTAATGCAATTAAAAATACTAGAAAAAATAGATGCTGTTTATACTTCAAAGTATTATAGTGCTATAAATACTGGAAAATATTTTGCTGAAGAAAAAGGACTCGATTTAATTATTGATGAACGTTTAAATGAAAGAGTGGTCGGAGACTTAGGAAGCAATGAATTTCGCTATTTAAAGGGAATGCAAGAACATGATTTTAATTATAAATTAAAAGAGGGAGAATCTATAAATGAGGTTCAAAAAAGAATGGAAGATTTTCTGTTGGATATGCTTCTTTCTGCGGATACAAATATTTTAATCGTAACACATAATATTGCATTATTAAGTTTACTAATAAAATACTGTAATAAAGGTTATAATTTGTATGATCGATTAATTCTAGATTATCATGATGAAGTTATTTTTGATGGAACTTTTCATCCAATGGATATTATTGAATTTGTCTATGATGAAAATAAATGTGTTGGCTTTAGAAGAGTGATGTAAATGAAAATAAAATTATGGCAAGCTCTACTTATTAGTGTATTATCTATACTATTTCTAGTAGAAATTCTTCTACTCTTTTTTGGAGGGTGTTCATGAATAAAGAAATATCTTTAAAAAAATTTATGATTAGTTTATTTCTATTTTTAATTTTTTTAAGTATTGTTCTATTCTTTATTTTTAGAGAATTTAAGCCAATATGTTATGTGAATACTAATGAGTGTAAAAAAGCAGTTTGTTCGAAATGTAAGGAAGAAAACAATCAAAGATTTTGTCAAAATTGTAGTTTATTTAATGAAGATAATAATCGAATATGGACAGGAGAATGTATTTTTAATAAATAAAAAAATATACTATTAAAGTATATTTTCAAAGTCATAATAGCCATCTTTACTTGTTTCTAAAATATCGTCATTGGAAGACGTATTTTTTTCGGTTCGGCTTGGAACAAAAGGTAAGGCTTGATTTCTGACGCATTGTGCTAAAAACATATTTAGTGCAACACTTGTATTTAAACCTAGTTCTTTAAATAATTTATCAGCTTGACGTTTTAATTCTTTATCTACTCGAAAACTCATGTTAATAGGTTCATTTATTTTTGCCATTCGTATCATCCTACTTTCTTAATATAAATATACTTAAAAATTTTAAAAAAGTCAATATAAGAGTAATACATTAACAATATAATTGCAATTATTTTATTTATAAAATAATGTAGGAAACTGATTTTATAGATATTGCCAAGGCGTACAAAATGGAGTAAAATTTAAATTAAGATATGGAGGATTAAAACATGAATCGTTTTAAAGAGAACCTCCCAACCAAGACTAGTAGCCGTCTGGGGGGGGGGTATATTAGAAAATAAAAGAAAGAAACCAGAAGGCTTAAAAAAATTTACGAAACATAAAAAACAAAAACAAATTTTAATAGGAATAATAGTTGCTTTAACTTTAGTAATTGGAGGAATAAGTCTATATAAAACATTTGCAATTTATGAAGAGCATGCTTCTTTTAATGTATTAAAAGGAACAATACCAGATTTTAGACCTTTCTATAAAGAAAAAGAACTTAATGGTGCGTATCCAGAGATAAAAGGAGATTTAATAGCAGTAGAAATAGATAAAGAAGGGAAAGTAACAAAAGCAAATATAGAAGAAGAATGGTATAACTATAAAGAGAAAAGATGGGCAAATGCGGTAATACTTGCAAATGGAAAAACAAAAGATAGTTATAAAATTGAGGAACAAATACCAGAAGAGGATATAGAAAGTTATTTTGTATGGATACCAAAGTATAGATATAAGTTATTTGATATGGGAGAATATTCCTCAGTTGAAGAAGAAACACAATATCAAGAAAAATCAAAACCAATAGAAATAGAGTTTGGGCTAGAAAATACGAAAGATGAACATACTGATGAATGTACGACTCCAATGCTTGATAATCAGGTACAAGCTGCCTCAGGAGATACAGGCCAATGTAAAAAAGGGGATTGGATGACCCATCCTGCATTCTTAGCTTTTCCTAACACGAAAGGTTTATGGGTAGGGAAATTTGAAACAGGATACAAGGGAGCAACCAGTACAACTACTGCTCAACAAAATGAGAATAATTCACAACAAGTTATTATAAAACCAAATGAATATAGTTGGAGAGGTATACAAATATCGAATGCCTACCAAACAAGTTTTAATTATAAACGAGAATTAGAAAGTCATATGATGAAAAATACCGAGTGGGGTGCAGTCGCTTACCTTACTAACTCCATCTATGGAAGATGCACAAGAAATGATGATGCTACAGCAAGCTGCGAAGAAGTAAGGATAAATAATAATAGTAATTATGTAACGGGCTATGGAGCAATACAATCTCCAATAAATGGTTATCCAAGTTATCACGATTTTGAAAGTGCGACTCCAAAACAAAGTGGAGATAAATTATATACATATTTAGATTCAAAAAGTGTTTCTGCAAGTACGACAGGAAACTATAGTGGCATCTATGATATGAGTGGAGGCGCATGGGAATATGTAATGGGAGTTGTTACTTCTTCAACTGGTACAGATCAAAGTGGTTTAACACTAACCACAATTGATGCGAAATACTATGATAACTATAATTTCATTGATGCTTCTACTTTTAGTAAAAGTATTTTAGGAGATGCTGTAAAGGAAATAGGTCCATTTAAACAAGAAATCTACTATCAAGAGCCGATAAACATAGGAAGTTGGTATCAGGACCGTGCTAACCTTCCTTTTGCGAGCCGCTGGTTCAAACGGGGAGATCGTCATAGTGGAGGGACTCAAGCGGGTATATTTGCCTTTACTAGTTATAATGGGAATGACTATATTGATTGTAGTTTTCGTATTGCACTTGCTATGTAAATAAACTAAAAAAAGATTGACATTTAAACATAGTCAATCTTTTACTATTTCTTAAAATAAATTTAAATTAGGATTCTTTTTCATCAGGATCAATACATTTCCAATTTACTGTTCCACATGTTGTACAAATATAAGGAACTAAAGTTTTTTTACCATGTGGTTTTTCATATTTTTCTACTATTTCCACACAAAGTAATCCTGTTTCTTTATCAATATAAGCTTTGCCTTGCTTAGAATCTTTACAATCTCCACAGTTTTGATTTTTCATAGAATTCCTCCTTTTTATTTAATATAACCAAAAAATATGTTAAAATACGAATGGGTGAGAAGTTTGAAAGTTATTACCATTAAACAACCTTTTGCGACTTTAATTGCCAAAGGATTAAAGCAGTATGAATTTCGTACTTGGAAAACAAAATACCGAGGAGAACTTCTTATTCATGCTGGAAAAACCATCGATAAAAAAGCCATGGAACGTTATAAAAATTTTTCTTTTGAGTATCCTACCAGTTGCATCATCGCTAAAGTGGATTTAACAAATTGTGTTTTGATTGATGAAACGATGAAAAACAAATTACGAAAAGAAAACGAAACGATTTATTATGGAGTTTTACAAGATGAAAATTGGCATGGCTATGGTTTTCAATTAGAAAATGTAAGAGAAATGGATCCCATTTATATAAAAGGAAAGTTAGGTTTATGGAATTACGAAGGTGAAATAAATGAAAAAAGTTAAAGTAGAAGTTAGTAATCGTCATGTACATTTAACAGAAGAAGTATATAATAAGTTATTTTCACATCCCTTGACTAAACGAAATGATTTGTCACAAATTGGTGATTTTGCTTGTAATGAAACTGTTGCAATTAAAACAGAAAAAGGGTCTATTGAAAATGTACGTATTGTTGGACCTACTAGGACTTATAATCAAGTAGAAATTGCAAATAGTGATGCTAAAAAGTTAGGATTACATCCTCCTGTTCGTAAGAGTGGAAATTTAGAGAATAGTGATACTATCACAATTATAGGGGAAAGGGGAAGTATAACTTTAGAAAATGCTTGTATTTTAGCTGAAAGACATATACACATGAATCCTATGCTGGCTAAAGAATGGAATGTAGTGGATAACCAATTAGTAAAAGTAAAAGTTGAAGGTAAAAAATCTTGTGTTTTGGATGCCTATATTAAAATAACGGAAAAAGGAGTTCTCGCTTTTCATATCGATGTAGATGATGCCAATGCAGCTCTTTTAAATACTGGGGATGAAGTAGAGGTTCTTCTATGATTTATGAAGATTTAAAGAGACAATATCAATTATTATCAGAAGAAGAAAAAAATGCTTTTTTGGTTTATAAATCTAAATTAGGACTTGCTATAAATGATTTAAATCATAATTTGGAAAATGTAAAAGCAATTTATTTGTCGTATAAAGAAATTGTAAATGACCCGAAAAATATATTTATGAAAATGACGGTATTTAAAGATATTTCTTTTTATTCTTTAGAAGATTTTAAAAATAGTTTACAAAAAGTGATTGAAACTATGAAAAACGCAAGTAAAAAAATTGTTTTAAAAAACAATATTACAATATATAGAGCGTTTTCTTTGGAAAAAGGGATAAAGCCTATATTACTTGCTAAGGAAAATTTTATTTCAACAAGTATGGATATAAAAGAATGTAGTAAGTTTTTTAATAGAAATAAAGTGTATGAGCATTATTTATACCAAATAAATTTAGAGGCTTTTAGTTGTGTTGGTATCTGCCCTTATGCAATATTAATAGATGAAAATAATCAGCTTTATCTAACCTCTAAGAATGAACAACAAGAAATTATTTTAGTCCAAGATAATTTTGATTTTGAAGAAAAACAAACAACAAAAATTTCTTTAAAAGAGGGAGAAATAAATTTTAGTATTATAGATGCTAAACAAAGAGATGAGGAAAAAAAATATGGCATTTAAAATTGGAAATATTGAAATTAAAAATCGAATTGTAATGGCTCCAATGGCTGGGTTTTCTAATACAAGTTTTCGAAAAATAATAAAACAAATGGGAGCTGGATTGATCTTTGCTGAAATGGTAAGTGATAAAGCTATTTGCTACAATAGTGAAAAAACTTTATCAATGCTTAAAATGGACGAAAAGGAAAGACCTATTGCTCAACAAATTTTTGGAAGTGACATTGAAAGTTTTGTTATGGCTGCTAAAAGGGTTGAGGAGATAATGCATCCTGATATCATTGATATCAATATGGGATGTCCCGTTCCAAAGGTTGCATTAAAAAATCAAGCGGGGAGTGCTTTATTAAAAAATCCAGAAAAAATAAGAGAAATTGTTTCCAAAGTGGTTCAAGCTGTGCATGTTCCTGTAACTGTTAAAATAAGAAGCGGTTGGGATGAAACGAGTATTAATGCTATAGAAGTTGCTAAAGTTGTAGAACAAGCAGGGGCAAGTGCTATTGTTGTTCATGCAAGAACAAGAAGTCAAGGATATTTTGGAAAAGCAGACTGGAATATTATTAAACAAGTAAAAGAAAATGTAAATATCCCTGTTATTGGCAATGGAGATGTGACGAGTCCATTTCTAGCTAAAAAAATGCTTGATGAAACAGGTTGCGATGCCGTTATGATTGGAAGGGGAATTCTTGGAAACCCTTGGCTCATTAGAGAATGTGTTTTTTATGTAGAAGAAGGGATTTTACTAGATCCACCAACGAATAAAGAAAAAGTAGAAATGATGAAATTACATTTTGAAATGTTAAAAAAAGATAAAAATGAAAAAATAGCCCTATTAGAAATTCGAACAAATTTATTATATTATTTAAAAGGAATGCCTAAAAATAAAGAGATGAAACAACTTGTTTGTTCTGCTAAAACGAGTGAAGAATTAGAATCTATTTTAAATAATTATGAAAAAGAAATAGAAAAGATATAATTTTTTGGCTAAATTTGGTATAAAAATTGTTGACATTTTCTATAATAATAATATATAATTTGATTGTACTGCCCGATTAGCTCAGCCGGTAGAGCGCACGGCTGTTAACCGTTAGGTCGTAGGTTCGAGTCCTACATCGGGCGCCAGTATGAATTAAACTCTCTAAATTGAGAGTTTTTTGTTTTTTATAAAATAGATTTTGATTTTTAAAAATGGCTTTATAAATATAAGTTGTAAAGTTTTAAGACTTATTTTATAATTATTTTGTGAGGGTGGTGCTATGACTTTTTCAACAAGACTAAAGGAAGAAATAACGGAATATAGTAGTAATCCAATAGAGAAAAGGGCTGAACTTTGTGCAATACTTAGATACGATGCAAAATTGGAAAAAGATAGTATCACGATAACGAGTGAAAATGCCAAAATTATAAGACGTATATATACATATTTAAAAGAAGTATTTGGCATAAATATTAAAATTATTATTCGTAACCAAAAAAGATTTCGCATTAAACAAATATATATATTAGAAATAAAAGAAAAAATAAATTATATTTTAGAATCTTTAAATATTTATGAAAATGGTAAAAAAATAAAAGCAAATATGGATTATTTTGAAGCTAAGGAAGAAAGAATTGCTTATTTAAAGGGTGCATTTTTGACAGTAGGATCTGTAAATGATCCGAGTACAAGCGGTTATCATTTGGAATTTGTATTTAATACAAAGACGGACGCTGATTTTATTAAAAATATGTTGAAAACTTTTAAAATAGATGCAAAAGTTTTAAAAAGAAATAATCGCTATATGACTTATATTAAAAGTGGAGAAACGATTAGTGATATGATTAAAATGTTTCAAGCGGTAAATTCTCTTTTCTATTTTGAAGATATTCGTATATATAGAGATCATAAAAACATGGTAAATCGTCTTAACAATTGCGAAATAGCTAATCAAGAAAAAACGACCATTACAGGCCTTAAACAAATTGAAAATATTGAGTTTTTAAAGCAAAATAATTTAGTGGATTTATTAGATGAACATACTCGAATTGTTTTAGAATATCGATATAAATATCCAGAGTCTTCCTATCAAGAACTTGCCGAAATTATTTCGATGGAAACAGATTATAAAATAGGAAAATCGGGAATTAATCATCATTTTATTAAAATAAAAAAACTAATAGAACAATATATAAAAAGATGAAATTATAAAATTTCATCAATTATACCATAGTTTAATGCTTCTTTGGCATCCATATAAAAATCGCGCTCCATATCGGCTTCTAAAAGAGATGCTTTTTTTTTGATTCTCTTTGCTAAAATGTCAATTAGTTTTTGCTTCATTTTTAAAATATGGTCTGCAACTATTTTAATATCGGTTGCTTGTCCTTCAATACCCCCTAAAGGTTGATGAATCATTACTTCAGCGTTTTTTAAAGCACATCTTTTATCTCCACAAGCAAGCAGGAAGGCTGCCATACTTGCTGCCATACCTACAACGATTGTTCGAACATCGCTTTTAATAAATTGCATAGTATCATAAATTGCAAAACCACTCGTAACTTCTCCCCCAGGACTATTAATATATAAATAAATTTCATCGTGACTTAAGGAATCTAAATAAAGAAGTTCACTGATTACAATATTTGCACTATTCATATTAATTTCTCCCGTTAAAAAGACGATTCGATCTTTTAAAAGTCTTGAATATAAATCGTATGCGTATTCGTGATTATTGTTTTTTTCAACAACCGTTGGAATCAAATTCACTTTGTATCACCTATTACTATCATAAGTTTTACTAGAAGGTTTTATACGAGAAAAAAATGTCTAGATTTGTTATAATAAAAACTAGTAAACAATCTTATTTTATGGTAAAATGAAATAGAATACGAGGGGTCGTTTATGCAAAGTATTGAAATTACGTTTCCTAATAATGAAAAAAAGACATTTCCTTATGGAATACCTTTATATGAAATAATAGACAATTTAGAAAATAAAGAAGAAATTATTGGAGTAAAAGTAAACAATGAAATTATTCCTATGCAAGAAAAAATAACCAAAAATAGTCGTTTATCCTTTTTAGATATTTTTGATCCTTATGGGTATCGTATGTACCAAGGAGCATTAAAATTTATTTTTGAAGTTGCTGTTAAAGAATTATTTCCAAATATTGAAGTTTATTACTTACATAGTGTTCCAAAAGGCCTTATGATTGAAATAAAAGGATTGAGTTTAAAAAATGAAGATTTAAATCGTATTAAAGAAGAGATGTTTAAAATAATTCATAATGATGAAAAAATAATAAAATATCCTGTTTTAAAAAAAGAAGCTATTTCTTATTATATAAATCATCATCAATATGAGAAAGCTCAAAATATTCATAACAATACAAATGAAATTGTAAGTATGTATAAACTTAAAAATTATTATAACTATTTTTATACCGACATGCCCTACCATACTTATAATATTAATAAATTTGATTTAAAATTTTTAAAGAATAATCGCATTGTTTTAGTATATCCTAGTAGTAGAACAAAAGGATTCGTTCCAGATTATGTTCATTATGAAAATATTGTCGATACCTTTTTTGAAGGACAAAATTGGTTAAAAACTATGCATACTTCCTATTTGCCAGATTTAAATTTAGAAGTAAGTAATGGTAAAATTAAGGAATTTATAGAGGCAAGTGAGCTTATTTTTAATGAAAGCATTGCGCATGTTGCAAAAGAAATTGCAAATGCAAAAGAAAAAAAAGTTATTTTAATTAGTGGACCCTCTTCTACAGGAAAAACAACAACAATGAAAAGACTTGCAAGTTATTTAAAAGCCTATGGATATAATACGATTCCTATTTCTATTGATGATTATTATAAAGATGAGGAACAAAGACCAATGGATGAATTTGGGAAAAAAGATTATGAATCTTTAGATGCAATTGATACAGAAATGTTTAATCAAGACTTAACTATGCTTTTAGAAGGAAAAAGCGTTTGCTTACCTGTATATGATTTTATTAGCAAAAAGAAAAGTCGTAGCACAAATCCCGTGCAGATGGATAAAAATACTCTCTTATTAATTGAAGGCTTACATGGTTTAAATAATGCTTTAACTTCCTCAATATCGGATGAAGTAAAGTTTAAAATTTATTTAAGTCCTTTTATTCCTTTGGGTATCGATCGGCACAATTATGTATCAACAGTTGATCTAAGATTACTTAGAAGAATTATAAGGGATAATCGTACTAGAGGAACCGATGTTTCAGAAACAATAGAATTGTGGCAAAGCGTAAGAGAAGGAGAGGAAAAATATATTTTTCCGTTTATCAATCAGGCTGACATTATTGTGAACACCGCTTATGCGTTTGAAGTTGGCGTGTTAAAAGTTTTTGTAGAACCACTTTTATATTCTGTTTTAAATACTTCTCCTTATTATGAAGAAGCAAGAAGGTTGTTGGATTCTTTACGAAACTTTTATCCCATTTCTAGCGAATATGTAAGTAAAGATTCAATATTAAGAGAATTTATAGGATAGGAAAGGAAAGATATAAATGATTAGAGTAGCTATTAATGGATTTGGAAGAATAGGACGTGTTGCTTTTCGTGAAATGATTACGGGAGTTGATTTTGATATAGTGGCAATTAATGATTTAACGGATGCAGAAGAGCTTGCCTATTTATTAAAGTATGATACAAATCATCGTTCTTTTCATGAAGATTTAATTCAATTTATGAATGATGAGCTTGTTATTAATAACCGAAAAAGAATAAAAGTTTATAAAGAAAAAGATCCAAGCAAGCTTCCTTGGAAAGAACTAGACATTGATTTAGTATTAGAATGTACAGGCTTATTTACTAAAGAAGAAGATGCTAGAAAACATATTGAAGCTGGAGCAAAAAAAGTATTAATTTCAGCTCCTGCTAAGGGGAGTACGGTAAAAACTATAGTCTATGGAGTTAATGAAGATACACTTACAGAACAAGATGTAATTGTATCGGGGGCTTCTTGCACAACCAATTGTCTTGCTCCTGTACTTAAGGTTTTAAATGATGCGTATGGAATTAAAGTAGGATTTATGAGTACCATTCATGCGTATACAAACGATCAAGCAACATTAGATATTCCTCATAAAAAAGGAATAAAAGAAAGAAGAGGTCGTGCTGCTGCAATGAACATTATTCCTACTTCTACAGGAGTTTTAAAAGCCATTGGGGATGTTATTCCTGAGTTATTAGGAAAGATTGATGGCTGTGCCTTCCGCGTTCCTGTTAGCGATGGATCTTTAGTAGATTTGGTAGTAGAATTGAATTCAAGAGTTACAGAAGAACAAGTGAATAATACTTTAATAGAACATCAAAGTGAAACTTTATCTGTTACTTTTGATCCTATTGTCTCTAGTGATATTATAGGGAAAAAATGTGGATCATTGGTTGATGGAGCATTAACTAAAGTGCTAGAAGTAGAAGGAAAACAACTTGTCAAAATTGCTTCTTGGTACGATAATGAAATGGGCTATACGGCTCAAATGCTTCGAACGGCGAAAAAAATGTTTGAAAAATAGAAGGTGTTTTCTATGAAACAAAGATTAGAAAAAATGAATTTGAAAGAAAAAAGGGTCATTGTAAGATGCGATTTTAATGTCCCTATTTACAATGGAAAAATCTTAGACGATACAAAAATTGTTGCAAGTTTGGAAACAATTCGATATTTAATTAAAAATAATTGTAAAATTATTCTTTTGAGTCATTTGGGAAAAATAAAAACAGAAGAAGATAAATTGGAAAATTCTTTAGAGCCTGTTGCTAAACGTTTAAAAGAATTAGTGGGACGTGAAGTCTATTTTAGTAAAGAAATAATGGATCCTGAAATTCCCAAGCGAATTGAACTTATGTTACCAAGGGATATTCTACTTCTCGAAAATACAAGGTTTTTAGATGTTCCGAATAAGTTAGAAAGCAATTGTGATCCACAAGTAGCCCAATTCTTTGCTTCTTTAGCTGATATTTTTGTTATGGACGCTTTTGCATCAGCGCATCGTAATCATGCTTCAACTACTGGAATTGCTAAATATATTCCTAGTTGTATAGGTTTTTCTGTAGAAAAAGAATTAGTAGCACTTGATCGTTTTTTAAAAGAGCCCAAACATCCTTTTACGGTTATTATGGGAGGAGCAAAAGTAGAAAGCAAATTGGAACTTATTAGTGCCCTATTGCCAAAATGTGAACATTTATTACTTGCTGGAGGAATAGCTAATAGTTTTTTAAAAGCCTTAAACTTTAATATTGGATCTTCCTTAGCAACGGATAGTTCTAAAACAATTGAAAAGTTAAAGCAAATTATGTTAAATTATCGTGAAAAATTAATGTTACCCCTTGATGCCGTTGTTGGAAGTACTTATGATGATCATTACATTCGTTACAAAAGAATTAATGAAATTACGGATAATGAAGTGATTAATGATATAGGAACGAAAACGCTTGAAAAATATAAAGAAGCAATTAATGAAAGCCAAACGATATTTTTAAATGGAACAATGGGAGTCTATGAAGAGGAACGTTACTCAAATGGAACAAAAGAATTATTTAATCTTCTAAAAAATAGTAATGCCATTGTTGTTGCAGGAGGAGGAGATTCGGTAAGTGCCGTTAAAATTTTAGGGTTTAAAGAGTATTTTACTTATCTTTCCGTAGGAGGAGGAGCAACTCTAGAATATTTAACTAAAGGGCATTTAGTGGGAATCGATGCCATAATGGAGGAAGAAGAAATTGAAATACTTGATGTGTAATTTAAAGTCGAATAAAACTTTAAAAGAAATTTTAGAATATAAAAAAGCTTTACAAAACTTAAAATTTGAAGACATTGAGTTTGTCTTATTTCCTTCTACGTTATATTTAAGTTTTTTTTATGGTACTTCTTATAAAATTGGTAGTCAAAATATCTCAAGGTATAATCATGGCAGTATTACAGGAGAAATATTGGCAAGTCAACTAAAAAGTTTAATGGTAAAGTATGTTTTAATTAATCATGTAGAAGCAAAAGAAAATATTTGTGATATCCCTTTAAAAATTAAAAACGCAACAAAAAATGGTTTAAAAGTGGTTTTATGTATTGGAGAAAAAAATCATCAAACAATGGATGAAACTCTTAGTGAATTAAAATCCTTTTTAAGAGAGATAATAACCGCTCTTACTAAAAAAGAATGTGAAAATCTTATTTTGGCTTATGAGCCAGCTTGGACAATTAAAAAAGATAATACTTGTCGTCCAGAAGTAATTAATAGTATTGCTGGAAAGTTAAAAAAACATTTAAAAAAAGAATATTCTTTAGAACTATCAATCTTATATGGTGGTGGTATCAGTGTCAAAAATTTTTCTAAACTTGCAAAACTAGACAATATTGATGGTTATCTTTTGGGAAATTCTGCCAACAATCCAGAAAATATTTTGAAAATTTTAGAAAAAATATAAAATTCGACAAAGTTTTACAGCATTTGACATAAGAGGACAAAACATTTTCTAGTATTTTGTTCTTTTCTTTTTTATAATGAATTTGCGTGCAGTAAAAAAAGAAAAAAAGAAAAGGAGAGGAAATGAAAACAACTATTAATGTACTTTTAATTGATGATGCCGCAAATATCATTGAAAAAGTAACGAAGTATTTTAGCAGTCACGCAGTAATTAATATAGTAAAAACTTGCAGTTCAGGCAGAGAAGGACTAGACTATATTATAAATCACCAAAAGGATTTTGATTTTCTTTTAATGGATATCATTATGCCTGAGGTTGATGGCATTTGTATATTAGAGGAAATGCAAAAAAGAAATATTAAGAAAAATGTTATTATTTTATCAAGTTATGGTAAAGAAGAAGCGATGCGTTTAGTTAGCGAGTATTCAATTGATTATTTTATGATTAAACCAATTGATATGAGTATTCTTGAAAAAAGAATTTTAGATGTAGAAAATACTGCTCTTATAGTAGAGGATAAAAAAGATAATAAAATTGAACTTGCTATTAGTAAATTATTGCATTCATTAGGAATTCCTTCTCATATTAGAGGGTATCAATACATTCGTGAAAGTATCTATATGATGTATGAAAATCCTGATATGATTGGTGGAGTTACAAAATGTATATATCCAGAAGTTGCAATGCGTTTTGATACTACAGCAAGTCGTGTTGAAAGAGCTATCCGTCATGCAATAGAAGTAAGTTGGGCTAGAGGAGATTATGAATTGATGGATGAACTATTTGGACATAGCGTTGATTTTGATCGAAGCAAGCCAACTAATTCCGAATTTATTGCAACTTTAGCCGATACTTTAAGATTAAATAAAGAATTAGCACATGTTTAAAGATAAGAGTTATTCTCTTTTTTTTTGATTTATTTTTAAATAAAAAATTGACAAAATAGAAAATATGTAGTAAATTTTAGAAATGTTGGGGCAAAAATGGGGTGGTATGATGTTAAAAATAAAAAATTTAATTTTATTTTTTAAGGAAAAACAATCTTCTTTTAAACGAAATTTTAAAAGTGCCATATTCTATTTCGTTCTTAGTCTATATCTTTTGGTTTCCCAACGAAATGAAAATCTTGTTATAGACCAAGCAAATATTACCGAAGAAAATAGAGAATTAGACTCCTTAGAAGATAAAGAAAAGAAATATTCTGAAGAAGTAGAAAATAATTTAAATAATGAAACTGAAAGTAAGACAATTGCCAATAAAAAGGTATCTTTTCAAGTTGAAGAGATAAACAAACAAATTCATTTGATGGCCGAAAAAAATGAATATGAAAAGTATTTAATAGAATATGCAAATATTTTTCATTTAGATAGTGAAAAAATTATAAAACTTGCTTAATCTACTACAAATAATTATGAAAATTTTCAAAATATTATTCATTCTGATCTTTATAATTTAGATAGTATAGAAGCAAAATGTCTAACGTTTGTGTATTTGGTAAACCGAAATGATTTAGCAATTCCTTTAGAAGATTTAGGAACATCCAAAAATGAGTTATTAACAACCAATGAACCAGAGATAATAATTTATGATCATATTGATGATTTACGTTTGCACGATGGGAAAAATTACTATCAATATGTATCTAAAATTTGTGATTTGCTTGGCGTTCGTGATAAAAAAATGGTTCTTGCAATTTCATTTTCGGAAATGGATGTTAATAATCCTGAAAATGCTTCAAGAACCAAAAATAATTTTTGTGGGATGATGAATGAAGATTTTCAACTCATGACTTTACCTACGCCAGAAGCAGGAATTATTGCAATGTGTGGAAATTTTAAAAGAAAATACAATGATTATTCCATACAAGACATAAAACAATTAGCTGGGCATTATGTGTTAGGAAATAAAGAGGCTTCAAATTCGGAAACAAAAATATGGATTTACAATGTCAAATGCTTTTACTATGAATTTGCTATAAATTATAATTATTACTTTTTAGATAGCGAAAAAGAAAAAGTTTTATCTTTAAAAAATAAGACAATGAGTTCTTTTTAAAAAAATTTAAATTCAACGATTACTAGTTTTCAAAAAACTAAAAATGTGATATACTTTATGCAATGGTGATATAGATGAAAAAGTTAGAACAAGTAATAGATAAGATTTTTTTTAAGGAGATGCTGTTTTCTGTTTTATTTGCTATCCTTGGCGTCGTTATTATAGTAAAAAGTGAAATGACAAATAAAGTAGTGGGTATTCTAATAGGAATTTTCTTTATATTATTTGGAATTTATTATATTTATACTTCATTCGAAAAAAATAAGATGAAGTTATTTCGTTACAATTACCTATTTGGAATTTTAAGTATAGTTTTAGGTATTTTTATTATTTTTAATCCTTTTTCTATTATAAATTTTTTAAATATTTTAATAGGAGCATGGCTCGTTGTTGAAAGCATAAAAAAATTTATATACTTTCTATATTTTAGAAAAGAACAAATGGCTTTTAAAAATATCATTTTGGTTTCCTCTATTCTTTTAATACTTTTGGGAATTATGTTGATTTTTAATCCGTTTACAACTATAGTAATTACTCAAATCGTAGGTACATTTATCTTATTAGATAATATTATTAATTTAAATGATTTGGTCTTATTACGAAGAAATAGTAAAAAAATAATTGAATCGTTAAAATAGGAAATTTCCTATTTTTTTATTTGCTATTTTTATATAGATTCGTTATACTATTATTAGAATAAGAGGGTGTTATGATGGCTGTGATTAAAGATGTATATGCAAGAGAAGTGTTAGATTCTAGGGGAAATCCTACAATAGAAGTTGAAATGACTTTGGATAGTGGGATTTGTGCTACTGCATCCATCCCAAGTGGAGCTTCTACAGGAAGTCGCGAAGCTTTAGAACTTAGGGATAATGATCCAAATCGTTATCATGGAAAAGGCGTTTTGCTTGCTATATTAAATGTAAATGAAATTATAAGACCTAAATTAATTGGTCAAGAGTTGGACCAAAATAAAATTGATCGTCTTTTACTCGAACTTGATGGCACGTTTAATAAAAGTAAACTAGGTGCAAATGCCATATTGGGAGTTTCTTTAGCTACTATTAAAGCTTTAGCAAAAGAAAATCATAAAGAATTGTATGAATATTTATCTAATGGAAAAGTGTCCATGCCCATTCCCTTTATTAATATTATTAATGGTGGCGTTCATGCAAGCAATAATTTAGATATTCAAGAATTTATGATTGTTCCTATGCAAAAAACGTTTAAAGAAAAAATACAAGCAGCATCGGAAGTTTTTATGACTTTAAAAGAAATATTAAAAAATTCTAATTTAAGCACTGCTGTAGGAGATGAAGGGGGCTTTGCCCCAAATTTAAAGAAAAATTCAGATGCTTTGGATTTTCTTATGGAAGCTATAAATAAAAGTGGTTACGTTCCAGGACAAGATATATGTATTGCTTTGGATATTGCAGCAAGTGAACTCTATAATAAAGAAACGGAGTGTTATCATTTAGATAATCGAGAATTAACAAAAGAAGAACTTACTAATTATTATCTTTCTTTAGTTAGAGATTATCCTATTATTAGTATAGAAGATCCTTATTATGAAGATGATTTTGAAAGTTTTCACAATTTAACAAAATTAATTGGTAAAAAGGTAATGCTTGTAGGAGATGATTACTTTGTAACCAATGCGACTTATTTAAATAAAGGAATTGAAATGGAAAGTGGAAATGCAATTTTATTAAAAGCTAATCAAATAGGAACGATTTCTGAAATGGTAAAGACTATTTTGATTGCTAAAAAAAATAATTATAAGACAATTATTTCTCATCGAAGTGGGGAAACCTTAGATACTTTTATTGCTGACTTTGCAGTTGGTCTTAACTTACATTTTATAAAAAGCGGATCGATATCTAGGGGAGAACGTGTTGCTAAATACAATCGCTTACTAAAAATAGAAGAAGAATTAAATAATAAAAAGTCTTTCTAGCATGATAAAAAATATATTTAATTTGTTTTTCCTTTCTATTTTTGCTATAATACCTACTAGGTGATTAATAAGATGAAAAATAAATATGTAACGGAAGAGCAAAAAGAGGTTAAAAAATTTTTAATTTTAATTTTAGGATTAGTCATAATTATTATAGGAATCTATTTTTTCACAAGAGCTTTTGTTACAAAGGATTTAAATAAATCAAAAGATAGTGACTCATACTCCTATACGGCGGGAAGTATTAACGATAATGTTGCTATTGTAGGTACAATGTTAAGTCGCCCTGAAAAAGAATATTATATTGTTGCTTTTTCTAATGAAGATTTTAATCTTTCCTACTATAATACAATTATTTCTAAATATTCCGAACAAGAGAATGCCTTAAAAGTTTATTATTTAGATTTGGACAATGCTTTGAATAAAAATTATGTAGCAACAAACGATGAAGATTTTTCAACTAAATTTACAGATTTGAAGAATTTAAAATTTGGCGAGTTTACGCTATTAAAAATAAAAAATGGTAAAGTAACAAAATTTATTACGAATGTTGATAAAGCAAAAGCTGAACTGATAAATAAGAAGTAAGTAAAAATCTTGCTTTTTTTTTGTCAATATTTTAAAAAACTTTTTTGCTTCTATTTTAAATATTTTTAAAATATGATACTATTAATTATAGTAGAGGGTGATAAAATGAATACAGAAGAAAGTTCTAAAGGATTTAATTTGAAAGAAATGATTATAATCATTATTATCACTTCCATCATTACAAGTATGACGACAGGCTTAATTTTATATAATCAAAATAAATTAACAAAAAATATAACCTATCAAGATTTAAGTAGCGATGAAGCGTTAAAGGAGTTTTTAAATGTTTATGCCTCTTTAGTAGATGAATACTATGAAGATGTAGATAAAAATGCAATGCTTGAAAGCGCTATTGGAGCAATGCTAAATTATTTAGGAGAAGATTATTCAACTTATATGAATAAAGAAGAAACAGATGCATTAGCTCAAAAACTATTGGGAGAATATGAAGGAATAGGAATACAATTAGATCAAGATAATGTTATTGTTGGATTTATTGATGGGGGATCTGCTGAAGAAGTAGGCCTTCAAAAAGAGGATAAGATCATTGCCATTAATGGAAATGCTCTTAATATAGAGGATAAAAACGCTATATCCAATTATTTAAAAGATGCAAATATAGGGGATAAATTAACTATTTCCGTAATGCGAGGGGAAGAAACTTTAAATTTTGAGGTTGAAGTTCGAAAGTTAATTATTTCAGCAATCGATAGTAGGATGCTAGAGGATTCTATTGGATATTTAAAAATTTACACTTTTTCAAACAATTTAAAAGAGCAAGTAGAAACAGCATTGAATTCTTTGGAACAAGCGGGAATGGAAACTTTAATCTTGGATTTGCGTAATAATACAGGAGGTTATTTGGCTGCAGCAGAACAAACCGCTAGCTTATTTTTAGAAAAGGGTAAAATTATTTATTATTTGAAAGAAAAAGAGGGGGTAAAGGAATTTAAAGATGAAACAGATGAAAAAAAATCTTATAAATTGGTGCTTTTACAAAATGAAGAAAGTGCCTCTGCTTCAGAAGTTTTAATAGCTTCTTTAAAAGAAAGTTATGGCGCAGAGATTGTTGGAACGACAAGCTTTGGTAAGGGAAGAGTACAACAAACCTATTCATTAGAAGACGGAAGTATGGTAAAATACACTTCTGCAAAATGGTTAACTCCAAATAAAATCTGCATTGATGAAATTGGAATTAATCCTGATTTTTATGTAGAAGAAGATAAAATAGATTTACATCATGATGTTCAATTAGAAAAAGCTATCGAAGTTGCTAGAGGGTAGTGTAAAGCTATTATTCTTTATTTGTAATTTTTTGTTAAATAAGTTATAATTCTTTTGAAAGAGAGATATTTTATTATGGACAATATAAAAGTAGGAGATAATCTTACAATACATTGTTATAAACATAATGGTATTCTCCATAGGGTTTGCGAAGATGCAAAAGTAATAGAAATAACGAATGATAAATTAGTTTGTGCAAATTATAAAACAAAAATTACTGAAAATGATGGTAGAAGTTATAATACAAATGAATTAGCTATTCTTATTTTTTATAAAAAAAATTGGTTTAATATTATTGCTCAACTAAAAGAACAGGGCCTATTTTATTATTGCAATATTGCTTCACCTTATATCATAGATAATAAAATTATAAAATACATTGATTATGATTTGGATTTAAGGGTATTTCCTGATGGAGGTTTTCGTATTTTAGATAGAAACGAATATAAATACCATAAACGTATAATGCATTATAATAATGATTTAGATTTAATTCTTAAAAATGAATTGCAAAAGTTAATTTTTTTAAAAAAGAAAGAAAAAAGTCCTTTTTGTACCCAAGAAATAGAGGATTATTATAAAAAATACGTCAATTTGCAAAAAAATTCAAAAAATTAGCATTTTTTTATTGCATTTACATAAAATATAGGGTAAAATGTAAAACGTGCTGAGTTAAAAAAACGGCATAAAATCGTACCAAATCAAATACATTTTACGAAAATAATAAATAAAAATGTAAATTTGTCGAAAAAAGTAAAAAAAGTGTTGACATAAAATTTATGATTTGGTATATTACTAGTGCGCAAACAAAAAAAGCGCGAGAAATGTTCTTTGAAAACTAAGTAAAAAAGTCAATTTTGAGTAGCTTAGGTTAAACTTTAATATAATAGATTTTAATAAAATCTTTTTTATTGAGAGTTTGATCCTGGCTCAGGATGAACGCTGGCGGCATGCCTAAGACATGCAAGTCGA
>CANRBV010000015.1 GCA_947628965.1 uncultured Bacilli bacterium
AGTCTTGTAATTCCACTCGTCTAACGAGTGGATTTTTGATGGCTTGCCCATAGCAAGCCACACCCTTAAAGGTGATTTAAAACCCCATTTTATAAAATGGAGTCTTACGAATTACTATCCATAATATTTAATATTAAAATGTTATCTTTCTAAATTAATATCATCGTGTAATAAAGGATAAACATGATTAATAAACAAATTCCTTCATATCTTCTAATTTTGTAATCATTCGCGGAAAAAGCAAAAAGAACAAAAGCAGAGACAAATAAAAATCCTAAATCAATTATACTAAATGTTCCAACTGGAATTTTTCCAAATAATGCAATTGGTACTCCTAAAACAATACCAATATTAAAAATATTACTTCCTACAACGTTTCCTATTGCTATATCATATTCTCCCTTTTTAGTTGCAACAATACTTGTGACTAATTCTGGTAGAGATGTTCCCAAAGCAATAATAGTAAGACCGATAATTCTTTCACTTATTCCTATTTTTTCAGCAACTAAAGTTGCACTGTTCACAACTAAATTACTACCTAAAATAATAGCTGCAATTCCTAAAATAGTATAAAAAATGGATTTCCATAAAGGATAAATGGTTTCCTCTTCTTCTGCATTATTTATTTTATTTTTCATCATAGAAATTAAATAATAAATAAATACTAGAAAAAATAATAGTAAAGTAAGTCCATCCCCTCGAGTTAAAACATTTTCTTGATGATTAATAAATTGATCACTCATTAAAACAATAAGTAAACTCGTTAATAGTAAAGTAATGGGTAATTCTTTTTTGACTGTATTATCTTTTACTTTTAAATCGTGTATTAAACTAGCACAACCCAAAATTAACAAAACATTTAAAATATTACTTCCTACGACATTACCAACGACAATATCCCCACTGCCCGCCAAAATGGATTGAATACTTACGGCAAATTCTGGAGCACTAGTTCCAAAAGCTACGATTGTAAGACCAATAAGCATTTTAGAAATATGAAAATTTCTGGCTAAATGACTAGCACCATCTACAAAAATATCAGCTCCTTTAATTAAAATAACAAAACCAATAATTAATATTAAAACTTGTAAGAACATATTTTTCTCCCTTCAAAAAAATTAAATTCCTTTTTAATTTATTTTTTTAATAGTCCAAAACGATTAAAAGGATAGAGTATAAAATTGGTTGTTCCCTTTATTTTTTTCTTATTGATTGGACCAATAATTCGACTATCTAAAGAAACAGCTCGATTGTCCCCTAAAACAAAATATTCGTCTTCTTTTAAAACTATGCTTTTATAATCACTTGTTTCACCATAGGCATAAGAATCCTCAATTTTTTTATCATTAATATAGATTGCATTATTTTCAATTGAAATTTTTTCTCCTGGTAATCCATATACTCTTTTAATTAATTCTTCCGATTCTGTATCCACTACTACTATATCATAGCGATCCACTTTAGCTAGTTTATTTAAAATCATAAATTCACTGCCATCCAGTGTATCATACATAGAATTTCCATTTACTTTAATAGGGGTTGCAATAAATGTTCTAATTAAGATTACAACAATTAATATAAGTAAATATGGAAATAACTCTTTTATATTTTTTATTAATTTTTCTTTCATTTTTTTAATCCTCTCGTATATTTATTATACCCAATTTCTTTTAATATGAAAATACCTATTTTGTCAATTAAAAAGCATTTACTTTTGTAAATACCTCTATTTATTTTCTATATTTAAATTTTTTTGAAGCACTGGTGTTTCTTCACTTACAGCTTGTTCATATTCGCTCATAAGTTTTTGGTATCTGTCTTCTTCGTTTTTTATAGTTTCTAAATATTCCTTTGCTTGTATTAATGGGCTTATCTTTTTCTCTATTTCTTCTAATTTTTCATTGATTTCTAATGATTTTTCATTTTCAAGAACATAAGCTGGTATATGCTCTTCTTGTTTCAAAGATTTTAAATTCTCTTTACTTTTTTCTAACTCTTGTTTAAGTTCATTTATTTTTCTTCTATTTTGTATTTTTTCTAATTGTTTTTGTAAATCATCCTTTTTTATTTTTGTATTTAAATTGGGATATCTTTTTTTCAAATTTCTAACCGCTAATATTTTAGGCAATTTTTCATACATAGTCCCCATAAAGATACCAGCTAAAATAGAATATACAACTATAGCAATATTATTACCTAAAAATGTTAATGCTCCTGCACCTATCATAAAAAGTAAAAAAGAAAATGTGAAAAGCTCTAGTCCGAACGCTCTATATTTATTAGGTATATTTCCGTCTTTAATTGCATGCAACTCTTTATATGCATCGTAATTTTCAACTGTTATTTCTATATTTTTCATAAATTTTTTCCTTCCATAAACTTTATATTATCTTAACACCGTTTTAATTTCAAGTCAAAAAAGCATCTACTTTTCGTAAACGCTTACTTTCTTTTTATCTCTTCCTAATCTTTCGAATTTAACAACACCATCTATTTTAGCAAATAAAGTATGGTCTTTTCCCATTCCAACGTTTGTTCCAGGATAAATTTTTGTACCTCTTTGACGATATAAAATAGATCCAGCTGTCACAAATTCATTATCACTTGCTTTAGCACCAAGTCTTCTACCAGCACTATCACGGCCGTTTTTTGTAGAACCTTGGGCTTTAATATGAGCAAAACGTTGTAAATTAAAAGCAAATCTTAACATTCGTTTTTCTCCTCCGTTCTTATATTTTTTTCATATTGATTTTCAATTTCACGAAGCATCGCCATCATATTTTCAAGTAAAGTATCCGTAACTTTATCATGTTTTAAAACTTGTATTTCAAGTGTTTCTTTATCTATCACATCAATTGTTTTTTCAAAAGATAAAATTGCATTGATAGAAGTTGTAACGACACTCGATACAGCACTGCATACAATATCATATCCATACTTAGCAAAACCAGCATGTCCACTTATTGTAATACGATGGATGCCTTCCTTATTTTTAATAACAGAAACCTTTATCATAACTATTTCGCTTCAATTTTTTTAACAACTAATTTTGTATAAGGTTGTCTATGTCCTTGTTTGTTACGATATTTCTTTTTAGGTTTATATTTGAAAACAATAATCTTTTTTTGTTTTCCATGTTTTTCAACAGTACAAACTACTTTTGCACCCTTAACATAAGGATTTCCTGTTTTACCATCTACAAATAAAACATCCGTAAAAGTAACTTCACTACCAGCTTCATTTGGTAATTTTTCAACGTAAAGTACGTCACCTTCTGCTACATAATATTGTTTTCCACCTGTAACAAAGATAGCTTTCATTTCATACCTCCTTTATAATTTAAGACTCACTGTAAAGGTAAACACTTTGTTTTTAAAACCTTTTCCATGTGGTTTAGAAAGGAAAGCCCTTTCAAACGTATTAAATTCTATCAAAAATAAGAATGAATGTCAAATTTTTCCTTTAAAATTTCCTTTTCATGACGATATTTTTGTTGTTCTTTAAAAAAATGCAAAGTTTCTTTTTTCAAAACTAGAAGATCTTTTTTTTCATTATGTTCTATTTTTTTATAAGGAAAAGTATATAAATATCTTTCCAAAAGAAATTTATTTTTATAATATTCTTTTTTCTTATACGCATCCCATATTTTATAAAGTAAAAAACTAATAACAATTAAAGAATTTAAATTACTTTTAATATTGTAAAGAATAAAGAGAAATAGAAAAAAAAGGGAAATAGGAATACTTAAAGTAATGGATGTAACAAAAGAAAAATATTTTTGTAAAAATAATTCTAAAATCATTCCTCCATCTAAGGGTTTTATAGGAAGTAAATTAAAAAATAAAATACTTGTATTATAAGATAAAAATAAATGATATGTTGAATTTAAAATAAACCCTTTTCTATAAAAAAAATAGAACACCGCGTATAAAAAAAGTTGAAATAAAGCTCCTCCAAAATAAATGATAAGATCTTTATTAATAGGTGAATTAATGAATTTATCCGTTGTAGTAAGACCTCCAAAGGGAAATAGTTCTACTCGAACCACTTCATAATGAAAAATTTTTAAGAAAAATAAATGACCTAATTCATGAAAAAATACAATACTAAAAATAAGGATAATATTTTTGATAAAACCTGTAAGCAAAAAACTAAGTACAATAATATAAGTTAAAGGATTGATTTTAAATTTAGGAAAGATAGTCTTCATACCCTCGATATTTTCCATTTTCCATAAAAGTTAATATAGCTGTATTTTCATTAAACTCTCCAACTATTGTATCTTTTTCAACATAATCATACATCGTTACATTTAAATTGCTTAAGTTAGAATACCAAATATCTACTCCATCAATTCCTTGAATAATAATGGTTTTGCCTAGATTTTCTTTTTCTCCTATAAAAACTACTATACCACTTTGTAAAAAATGCATCGTATTCCCAGTTAAAGACACTTTATATGCATTTTCTTCTTCCTCTATATTTATATAATCTTTTAAAGTATTTCCAACAGGTAATGTTGTAACAATATTTTCAGGTACAATATTGCCAAAATAAGTTTTATAAAATTCATTTATTTTAGAAAAAGCTAAAGTATTGTTAAAGAAATGATCTTTAAAAAAAAGTAAATTTTGATCGCTAATATTAACAAATATGGCACAAAGTAATACTAAAATAATACTAGTAAGAGTCCTTGTAAATAAATTTGAAATATATTTATTTTCTTTTATTAACGTTTTCTCATTTAAAAAACTATTGCGTTTATTACGAATATTTCTTTTGACATCTAAAACTAAATCATTCATCTTTATTCACCAATACAATCTATGAAAAAAATTATTTTTTATGACATATAAGTAGATAAAGAAAAGTAACTAAAAAGCCATAAATATCAAAAAAGAAAGTTCCAAATAGTAAGAAAACTCCTATTTTATACAAAAAGTAACTTAGAAAAAAGCGACTAATGATAGAAGACATTCTATCATAAGAAAGTTTTATTTTGTTATTTAAAAAAGAAAGAATTGTATAAAGAAAAAAGAATTTTAAATGAGCCTTTAATACTAAATCAATCCATATTAAAATTAGAAAGAAAAAAAATTTTTTTTCTTTTTTGTCTAAAAGAATATGTAACAAGAAATCCGTTTTTAATAAAGTAAAATTATAAAAACAGACATCTAATAAAAAAAGTAAAAAAATCATTGGTTCCCTCTTAAATCTGTAATAATACTTACATATTTTAGCTCTTCTAAACGTTTATCTATGTCTACATAAATAATTTGCTCAATTTGATAGGCATCCATTTCAATTTTTGCTACTTTTCCAATATAAATATTTTCTGGATAAATAGATATATTGCTTGTTACAATTTCATCCCCAATAGAAATTTGCTTTTTATTATCAATTCCTTTTACAACTAATTGATTGTTTTCATATTTTAAAATACCATAAAATTTTCCAACTTTTACCGATAAATTTAATTCTTCATTATTTAAAAGCATAACCTCACTGCTATGTGGATTAACTTGGGTTACAATTCCAACCAAGCCTTGTTCATTTACCACCAAATTTTTTTCTTTTATTCCTTCTGTTTTTCCTTTGTAAATTGTAATAGAATGATTTAGATCATAAATATCCCGAAATAAAACTTTCGATTTTTCAGTAGGATAAGAAATTGCTTCCTCGTATCCATAGCTTGATACAAGCTCTTGATATTTTTCTAAAATTTCTTGATTTTTTATTTCACATATCATTTGCTCTGTTTCTAATTGTTTTGTACTTCGAAAGTAAAAATCATACACTTCTTCTTTTAAAAAAAGAGCTAGAATAAAAATAAAACATAAAACTATTCTTCCTTGACGCGTCATGAAAATCACCTATAAATAGTATGGAATATTTTTTTAAAATTAAAGCATATGATGATCAAAAAAACTAAAATAATCTTTTTCACTAATAATTAAATGATCTAAAACAGGAATTTGCAGTAACTCTCCCGTTTTTATTAAATTTTTGGTAAATTGAATATCTTCTATACTTGGTGTAACATCGCCAGTTGGATGATTATGTAAAATAATAATTTTTACAGCACTATTTTTTATTGCAGCATGAAAAATTTCACGTGGATGGGCAACACTTTTATTTTGAGTTCCAATAAAAATTGTTTCATAAGAAATAATTTCATTTTTAGTATTTAAAAAAACAGCAAATAACTTTTCTTGTTTAAGATTTAAAATTTTTAATTTAAAAATTTCATGTAAAATTTGAGCATTTGTTACTTTTATTTTGGAATCCTTATTTGGAAGAGTAAGTCTTTTTCCTAATTCAATGGCTGCTAATAAACTTATAGCTTTCGCTTCTTTAATACCATTTATTTTAATTAAGTCTTGGTAGGAAATACTATTTAAATCTTCAAAATGATTTAAACTTTTAACTAAACGAATGGCTAAATCTTTTACACTTTCATTTTTACTTCCACATCGTAAAAGGATAGCAATTAATTCTTCATTAGATAAACTTTCAGCGCCCTTTTCTTTTAATTTTTCTCGAGGTCTTTCATCTAAAGGTAAATCTTTTATTTTATAAGGCATTTTGAACACTTTCTAACATCTTATCTAGAATCGCTATTTTACTTTCTTCACTGCTTTGTTTTAAAAGTTCATCATATTTTTCTATTTCTTCATATATACTTTCTGCAACTTCTATTTCTTTTATATAATAATTTACGTCACTAAAAATTTGATTTAATAAATCTTTATTTTTAGCCGTTACACCAATATAAATACGAAAATAGTCTCCATCCCAAAAAATGTGCCCTGATGGAAATCTTTTTTTATATGTACTAGCGTTCTCTTCATTTTTAAAAACACCGACTTGATAGGCATATAAAATAGTTTTATTCTTAGCTTCCGCTTTTTCTTTAATATTTAAAAAAAATAAAGAAGCTAGTAAAGTTCCTATGAAAGCTGAAAATAAGATTATTTTTATTGTTTTAGACATTTTAAATCACCTAAACTCGTTATAACAAAACAAAAGAAAAAATTTTGTCAAATAAAGTAGTAAAAAAGAGGTTATCTTTCACCCTCTTCTAACATAGTTGTAATAAAAATACCATATCCCATTTTTACATTATCAATAATTACATGAGTAACTGCACCAATAATTTTATTATTTTGGATAATTGGGCTTCCACTCATACCTTGAACGATTCCACCTGCTTTTTCAAGGAGTTCTTGATCTGTAATTTCAAAAGAGATATTTTTCATTTTATTGTATTCATTAATTTTATGAATATAGATTTCATATTCTTTTACTGTAGAACCATTTAATACAGTTCTAATCGTTGCTTTTCCCACTTTTATTTCATCTTTTGTAGCTACTTCATATGTATTTTTTTCATCAAAATAAGCGTCGTAATTTCCAAATAAACCATATTCTGTATTTTTAATTATTGTACCATAAATAGTATTTGGTTTAAAAGTGGCTTTCTTTTCTCCAGGAGCTCCATCACTACTTTTATTAATTCCCGTGATCGTACTATTAAAAATAGTTCCTGTTTTTACTTCGATTCTTTTATTGCTATTTGCTTCAATAATCTCATGCCCTAAAGCCCCAAAAATTTTACTTTCAGGATCGATATAAGTAAGTGTCCCTATTCCCGTAATGCTATCTTTTACATATAAACCCGTTTTATAAATATGATCTTGTTCTATTAAGGACATAATACTTTTTGTTTCTTTCCCATCGCGAGTAAAGGTTAATTCAATCTTTGAATCTACGATTTGGCGCTCTATTTCATTGGTAAGTTCATTAATAGAATTTACTTCTACATCACCAACTTTAGTAATATAATCCCCTACTTCTATAGAAGGAGTAGAAGAAATATTTTTGCCATTCACCTTATAAAAACCAACAACTAAAATACCTTGACTATGAATATTGATGCCAATATTTTCTCCTCCTACTACAATTTTACTTGCATAAGCAAAAACAATACTGGGATAAAAAAGTAGCAAAAAAGCTAGTAAAATATTCAATTTTTTCATACAATCACTATCCTCACTAATTCTAGTATTTCCATAAAAATAGGTAAAATAAAAACAATAATTGGTTTTTACCAAATATTGTTAATATTGTTTTCCAAAGTAAATTTTACATACGGCATCTTTTCCACAACAGATACATTTACCATCTATTTGTTCTTCTTCTATAATACAACGTGATTTATAACCCGTTTCGTTTTTTATTTTGTCTTCACAAGAGACATTGCCACACCAATTTATTTTTATAAATCCTGGTTTTTTATTTGCAATAGACATGAATTCTTCCCAAGTAGACGCTTCATAGAGCATAGAATTACGTCTTTCTAAAGCTCTATTGTATAAATTATTTTGAATTTTATCTAACAATTCTTTTACATTTAGAATTATTTCCTCTAGAGATATGGTAATTTTTTCCAATGTATCTCTTCGTACTAATGTAACTTGATTATTTTCTAAGTCTCTTGGACCAAGTTCAATACGAATAGGATATCCTTTTACTTCAGCCTCTGCAAATTTAAATCCAGGGGTTTTATCGCTTGTATCTATAAAGTTGGTAATATTTTCGCTATCTAAAGTTTGTTTGATTTCTTTTATTTTTTCAAATACTTCATCATTTTTACCAATTGGAATTAAACAAACTTGAATAGGAGCAATTTTAGGTGGTAATACAAGTCCATAATCATCACTATGCGTCATAATAATAGCTCCAATCATGCGAGTCGTAACACCCCAACTTGTTTGATAAGGATTCTCTAATTTATTTTCTTGATTTAAAAATTCAATTCCAAAGGCTTTAGCAAAACCTTGTCCAAAATAATGACTCGTACCATTTTGTAAAGCAACACCATCGTACATCATAGCTTCGATTGTATATGTTTCTTCTGCTCCAGCAAATTTTTCTTTTTCAGTCTTTTTTCCTACAATAACAGGTAAGGCTAAATAATTTCTTTGGAAATCTTCGTAAACTTTTAACATTTCTTTCGTCTTAGCTATTGCTTCTTCACGGCTAGAATGCATCGTATGTCCCTCTTGCCATAAAATCTCCCGACTTCGTAAGAAAGGTCTCGTAGTTTTTTCCCATCTTACAATCGTACACCATTGATTATAAATAAGAGGCAAATCACGATAAGATTTAATAATCTTTTTAAAATGATCACAAAATAAAACTTCACTAGTAGGTCTTACACACATTCTTTCTTCTAGTTTTTCACTTCCTCCATGGGTTACCCAAGCAACTTCGGGAGCAAATCCTTCAACATGGTCCTTTTCAACATTTAATAAGCTTTCAGGAATAAACATGGGCATTTGAACATTTTGTGTACCTCTTTTTTTAAATTCTTGATCTAAAACATGCATAATATTTTCCCAAATTGCATAACCATAAGGACGTATAATCATACTGCCCTTAACGGAGGAATAATCAACTAAATCAGCGACTCTTATAATATCCGTATACCATTTAGCAAAATCGACATCACGGCTTGTTATATCGCGAACTAACTCTTTCACCAATATCACCTATTCCTCGCTATTTTCAATAGAAAAATCGACAAGTTCACCATTTTCTTTTAAAATTTTATTAACTTTATTCGTTGCTTCATTTAATTTATCGCTACAAGATTTTACTAGTTTCATTGCTTCTGTATATTTTTCTATTGCTTTATCAAGTTCAATTGTTCCATTTTCAAGTTCATGTACAATTGTCTCCAATTTTTCTAAAGATTTTTCAAAACTTAAATTTTCCATTCTTTCTTCTCCTTTACAATAGCCTTTAGTTCGGTCTTGGCTAATTTGATTTCTATTTTATCATTTATTTGAATCTTATTTTCTTCTCTAACGATCTTTCCATCTTTTGTCACTAAACTATAACCTTTTTCTAATATATTTAAGGGATTTACAAGTTTTAATGTGTTTAAAAGCAGTTGATGTTCATGACTCTTTTGGTTTAACAAATTTATTATATTCGTCTTTAATTTTTCCTGATAAATCATGATATTGTTCTTTGTTCGTTCAAAAGAAGCAAGTGGATGCTTTAATATAGCATTTTGTTTAATATACTCTAATTTACTTTCGGACTCTTTTATTTTAGCCAGCATATTTTTATGTAAATTCTCCATTAATAAATCTAATTTTTGTTCTTTTAATTCATATAAAGTCATGGGATTTTTTAAAATAAAACTCGATTTTAAATTTTTAACTCTATCCATTTTTCTCTTTAAATGATTTTTAATTAACGTATTTAACTGACGCTTTTTTTCTGAAAGTAAACATTCAATATCAAATTTAGTTGGGACAGCCAACTCAGCAGCTCCTGTTGGAGTCGGCGCACGAAGATCTGCAACAAAATCGGCAATGGTAAAATCAACTTCATGGCCAACAGCACTGATAATGGGTATTTTAGATGCAAAAATAGCCCTTGCAACAATTTCTTCATTGAAGGCCCACAAATCTTCAATAGAACCTCCCCCTCGACCACAAATAATAACATCTAAATCATATTCATTGGCTTTTTTAATTTGCCTTACAATTTCAGGTGCCGCAAAATCTCCTTGTACTAAAGAAGGAAACAAAATAGTTTCACAAATTGGGTATCTTCTTTTAATTGTACTTAAAATATCACGAATAGCGGCTCCTGTTGGAGCTGTAATAATACCAATTTTTTTAGGGTATTTAGGAATGGGCTTTTTATATTTTGGATCGAATAATCCTTCACTTTCCAACTTCTTTTTTAATTTCTCATATTCAAGATATAAATTTCCTAAACCATCTACTTCCATACTATCTACATAAATTTGATAGGTTCCTTGAGCAGGATAGCAAGAAATTCGTCCCTCTACTAGCACATTCATTCCATCTTCAGGTTTAAAATTTAGATGCACTGCATTATTATAAAACATAACAGCACTTATTCTTGAAGTTTCATCTTTCAAAGTAAAATATAAATGTCCTCGGGTATGATTTTTAAAATTGGATATCTCTCCCTTTAAGTAAATTTTATGAAAAAAACTATTTTCCTCAAACATCACTTTAATATATTCATTTAAATCACTTATTTTTAAATATTTTTCTTCGGTTCCAATCATAAAGATTCCAACCTTTCTTATTCTCGAATCATTTTATCTAATACGGCATTAATAATTTTACGAACCGCAACATCACTATATTTTTTAGATAACTCTATCGCTTCGTTTATAACGACTACTTCTGGAGTATCGGTATATTTTAGTTCAAATATGGCAATGCGAAGAATTGATGCTCCCGTTTTATCAAGTCGATCAATTGTCCAATCTTTTATATGTTGATTGGCAGCTTCATCAATTTCACTTTGATGGGTAATAACGCCATAGACAATATCCTTTACAAATTCATTATCAATGGGAATATTCTCTTTTATTAAATCATCAATATTTATTTGAACACCACTATTTTTCATTAAATCATATTGATATAAAATAACCATACATTTTTCTCTTAATTCGCTTCTTCTGTAAGACATTAAAAACCACCAATTAAATTATACAAAAAAATGAGAAAAGTAGCAATTTATTTTCGCTACTTTATTTTCGCTACTTTATTTTCGCTACTTTCTATTATCAAATTTTTATTTATTTTTCATTACTTAAAACAAGAAAATTTATTTTTTAATTCTTTCTCTTGTTAAAGATTTTTCCTCTTGATTTTCTAATATTTCATAAATTTGTGGCAATAAACTAAACATATCGGTTAATTCATAAGTAGTCGGTATAGAAATCATTTTTTCTTTCTTTTTATTCTCTAAAAATTGTTTATATTTTTGAAGAAATTTATAAAAAGAATTTGTTCCTGTTTCCGTTTGCTTATCATAATTTGTCCTATCCATAAATTCTAAACTAAAAATTTCTTTACTTCCTATTTTTGAATGTAAAGGAGTTAATCGTCTAGCTTCATAAGATAGCTCTTCTCCATTACAATTTTGTTCTTTCTTTTTATAATCAAAGAATAATTTTTCGCCTATTCCAACTGCTTTTGTTTCCGAAGTAATTATATCAGAATAAGTTGTAAGTGTATCGATAATTACATTGGGATATTGTTTTATAGAAAAAACTTCTAATCCATCTTGATTCACCATTTTTAAATGAGATCCATCTTCAATGGCAAAAAGTTTATATTTCTCATTATTGTATAGGATACGTAAACTATGTGTTTTCATATAGGAACTAGGAATTTTAGTATAATCCCAAATTGAAGAAATTCCCGTCATTATATCAATTTCATTTGGTAAAAAATTATTTTTTCCTAGTGTTTTTTCTATATTTTGTTTTATAAAATAAGCGGTTATTTTGTCATTTTTACTAACAAAACCTATTTTTTTAAAAGAACTATTTATTTCTTTAGCCAAATCTATTTCATTATTATTCAAAATTATCATCTCTTCCTTTTAGTACATTATATTATATATAATTAAATATAATTTTAGTATTTTTTTATATTAAAGTTTACATTTATTTGTCATTTCTCCATCAATTTTTTTATTTCATATAAAGTGTTGATAGCTTCAATAGGAGTCATATAGACTGGATCAACACCTTCTAAGAATTTTTTTACAGGATCCTCTTTTTGTGTTTCATCAAATTGCATGGATAATTGAACTTTTTCTTTATCCTGATTTTTATTCTTTTTTTGCTCATACGAAGCTAAAATTTCGTTTGCTCGGTTTGTTACTTCATCAGGCATTCCAGCTAATTTTGCTACATGAATACCATAACTTTTATCCACCGCTCCATTTTTTATTTTATGAAGAAAGGTAATTTTTCCATCTTCCTCGTGTGCTGAAACATGAATATTTTTAATACTAGAAATTTCTCTTTCTAATGAAGTTAATTCATGATAATGGGTAGAAAATAATGTCTTACATTTAATATGTATATTGACATATTCAAGGATAGATTGGGCAAGACTCATTCCATCATATGTCGCTGTCCCTCGCCCTAGTTCATCAAACAAAATTAAACTATCTTCTGTTGCATTTACAATGGCATTTCTGGCTTCATTCATTTCAACCATAAATGTTGATTCGCCACTTACTAAGTCATCACTAGCTCCAATTCTTGTAAAAATTTTATCGATAATGGGTAAATTTGCACTACGAGCAGGTACAAAAGACCCCATTTGCGCCATAATTACAATAATGGCAAGTTGACGCATAAATGTTGATTTACCACTCATATTAGGTCCTGTAATTAAAAGAGTATGGATCGTATTATTCATACTACAATCGTTTGGAACATAAGTATCACTGCTCACCTTTTTAATAACAGGATGAAACCCATCTTTAATCTCAATATTATGTTCATGATTTAAAGTAGGTCTAACAAATCCGTATTCTTCAGCACAAACAGCCAAAGAAGCAAGAGCGTCTAATTCACTAATAATTTCAGCAGTATCTTTTAAGGAAATTAAATCTTTTTTAATTTCTTCTTTAATTTCATTAAATAAATTGTATTCTATTTCAATAATTTTTTCTTCTGCATTTAAAATTAGGGCTTCTTTTTCTTTTAATTCAGGGGAAATAAAGCGTTCACAATTGGAAAGCGTTTGTCTTCTTTCCCAGCCAAGTTCAGAGCTTATTTCTTTTACTTGCCCTTTGCTAACTTCAATATAGTAACCAAAAACGCGATTATAACCAACTTTTAAATTTTTAATTCCCGTGCTTTCTTTTAACTTATTTTCAAATTCTGCAATAAAATTCTTTCCACCACTGCGAATTTCTTTTAACTCATCTAATTCTTTATTATAGCCCTCTTTAATTAAATAGCCTTCTTTTAATGTTACAGGGGGATCTTCATAAATTCCTTTTTCTAACAAATCGTAAATAGCAGTATGAGTATTTATTTCGTAATCAAATTTTAAATCATGCACAATTTCCTTAATTGTAGGAAGTACTTTTAAACTGTTTTTAAGTTGTAGTAAATCTCTCGCATTTAAAGACCCACAAGCGACTTTACCACATAAACGTTCTATATCATAGATTTCATACAAAGCTTCTCTTAAGCGATCTTTCAAAATAAATTCATTATTTAAAACTGTAATTTTATCATATCTTTCTTCAATCTTTTTTTGGTTTTTTAAAGGATGCATCAAATACTCTTTTAGCTTTCGACTTCCCATAGAAGTTTTTGTTTTATCTAAAAGCCATATTAAAGAATAGATTCTTTCTTTTAAACGTAAAGTTTCTACAAGTTCTAAGTTACGAATCGTATGTACATCCATTTCAAGATAATCCTCGCTATTGATGACCGTAACATTTTTAATATGATCTATACTTTTTAACTCGCGAACAATTAAATAATATAATAAGTGTTTAATCCCTTCTTTAAAACGAATATCCTCAACACTTGCTAAAAGTTCGCCAATTCCATTTTCCATAAAGCCACTTGAAATTGTAACTTCTATACCATAATTTCCTTTCAAAGTACTAATCAGTTCAATATCTGTGTTGTCTTTTAAAATAACTTCTTTTATTCTTAAGTTTAGTATTTCATTCAATAATTTTTCTTTTTTATGCTCAATATTCATTACATTTAAACTTCCAGTAGAAATATCAGCGTAACATAGAACGTAAATAAAAGAAAAATCTAAAATACTGGCAATATAATTATTATCATGCTCATTTAATAATTCTGAATCAACAATTGATCCTTTACTAATGACCTCTACAACCCCTCTTTTTACCATACCTTTGGCATTTTTAGGATCCTCTAATTGCTCACAAATAGCTATTTTATAACCTTTATTTACTAATTTTTCAATATAAGGTTTGGCAGAATGAAATGGTACTCCACACATGGGTACTCTCTCTTCTAATCCAGCATTTTTACTTGTAAGCGTTAATTCTAGTTCTCGAGAAGCAATCTCTCCATCTTCAAAAAACAACTCATAAAAATCCCCTAAACGATAAAATAATAATTCTTCTTTGTATTCTTCTTTTATATCATAATATTGACGCATTCCAGGGCTTAACTTTTCTTTGTCTACTTCACTACGTTTCATACTACCCACCTTAAAAACATTATAACATAGAAATAAAAAAAGGAGTAACCTAAATTACATCCTATTCAAAGTTTTCTTATTGATTTCTTAATAAAAGTTTTTTATTCCAACTCTTTTTTAATTTTTGCTCGTTTCATAGAATCTTCTTCATTTACTTCATTTATAAAGTTGGCATCTTTCTCTTCTTTTATATGTCTTTCTAATTTATAAACTTCTTCTCTTAAAAGATAAGAATCTGCCATATTCGCTGTATTAATGTGTATATGATTTAAATCTACTAATTCAGCAAGACTTCTTGCATAAGTAATTGATTCTTTTTTTATATAATTCAAAAGATAAGCGCTAAGAATATTTTGTACATGACCATAACCATCTTCCATATTTAAGTCCATCTTTTTTTCTTCATTTTGACTTTCAATGTGAAGATATTCAAGCATGCAACCAGATAGCGATTGCAATTTAATTCTAACACCATTTCCCATTTTAACAAGATTATCAATTAAAAGAGTATAAAACCATACATCTACATTTACATCTAAATTTTTATTGCAATGTATATACACACGCTCATTATCTTCAAAATCATATATGCAAATCGTGTCAACAAGACTTTTGCATTTTATATATCCAATATAGTTACAACAAAAATCTAATAAAAGTTTATTTCCTTCTTCACATCCGACATTCTTACCCCAAAGAGTTTTTCCTTTTTCATCATAACAAGTAATTGTCCAATGTTTATTTCTTTCATTATAAACAAAACTTGCTTGGCTACGAGCAGTAAATATTTCTTCCATACCATACACCTCTTAAATTGATTATAAAAAAAAAAAAATAAGCAAGTAAAAACACCTTAAAGGTGCTTTATAAACTAAATCCCTAATATTGCTGTTCTTTATAATTTTTAAAATAATTTCAAAATATCACTGAAATTTCTTTTTTTATAAATAATACGGATAATATAAACTGCTTTTTCTTCTTCTATAATTGTATAAAATAAAATATAATTACCAACTCTACAAGTCCGATAATCGTATTTTAGTTTTTTAATACTTTGAAATAAAGAGTTTGCATAAGGAAATTGTCTTAATTCTTTTGCTTTATCATATACTTTATAGATTAACTTTTCAGCAGCACTTATATTTCTAAGTTGATTACTTATATAATTAGAATTTGCATATAAATCACTACTTGCGCTTTCTAAAAAAACAGTTTTATATTTATTTTTTGCCAATTTGACGCAACGCTTCGTCGAAAACCTCTTCAATCGTATAGAATTTTTCTTCTCCTCTTTCCATACGATCTTCTACCTCTTTTAATTTTTCATACACATAATCATCATAACTCTTTGTTTTAATTTCAAAAGGTAATTTTTGTTCTCTTAAAACATTTTTTATGAATAAATTAATCGCTGTTGAAACATTCATTCCAGTTTTATTACAGAAGCTTTCAAAACCTTTCTTGTCTTCTTTATCAACCCGAACACTTATAATTGATTGTTCCATATTCTTCACCCTTTCTAATTACATTGTAATACATTGTTTAGCAAATAGCAATACAAAATAGGAAATAGTTATTAAGAGAGAAAAAGGTCCCTCTACTAATTTATATACACCATAAATTGGCTATTTCCTTTTTTTTACGTAAATTTTTTTAAATAAAAACACCTTTATTCAAGGCGTTCTTACATTTTTTTCATTTTATCGTTTGCTTCTTCCATCATGGTATTTAATAGTTTATCAGCATTTTTCTTGGTATTCTTATTTGTTAGTAAATAAGCAACCATTCCTGCTCCACAAGCCATACCAATACCTGTTGCAAGCATCATTTTTTTCATATATTCACATCCTTAGTACTAGTATGAGTAAAACTTTTACATATTATGCAACAAAACTTCTTTTAAAGTTGTTTTTCGATTACTACTATAGTCGTTATTGATAGCCATTAATAACGCATTCTTTTCTCCAATTAAAACTAAACTTTTTTTAGCTCGGGATACTCCTGTATAAATAAGTTTATTATAAAGCATTTTATAATAGTTTTTACTAATTGGTAAGATAACATGAGGAAATTCACTTCCTTGACTTTTATGAATAGTAATGGCATAAGCATGCTTGATCATATACAAATCTTCTTTGGTGTATTCTACATAACTTCCATCAAAATCAATAGTAATAATTTCTTTTTTACGAGGTTGAAATTTCGTGTCAATACTCACAATATACCCAATATCCCCATTATAAACATTACAATCAGGATTATTGACAAGTTGTAAGACTTTATCTCCTTCGCGATAGATGACATCTCCTAGTTTTATTTCTTTTAGTTCTTCCTTAGGGGGATTAAATAATTCTTGTAATATCAAATTTAAATTATCAATTCCATTTTCCCCTTTATACATAGGAGCAAGAATTTGTAAATCATCTATTTTTAAGCCTTTTTCCATACATTTAATACAAATTTCTTTAATCATTTTATTAATAGAGTGTGAATCTACCAAAAAGAAGTTATAATCATCTTTCTTTTCCATAAAAGAGGGACTTAAATTATGTTCTTTAATCTCTTTAGCAAAATCCGCAATATAGGAATTTTCGCTTTGGCGATAAATTCTTTCTAAAGGATTATAAGAAAATAAATTTGATTCCACTAAATCATTTAAAATCAGTCCTGCTCCAACACTAGGAAGTTGGAATGTATCTCCTACTAAAACAAGTTGAATATTGGTATTAATTCCTTTTAGTAAAGAATCAAAAAGGTATGTATCAATCATACTCGTTTCATCCACAATAATAAGTTTGTGGGTTGTCTTACACCATTCATTAATTGAAAATTCGTTTGTATCTTTGTTCCATTTTAAATAGCGATGAATCGTCATAGCAGGAAGGGTTGTGGATTCTGCTAGCTTTTTACTTGCCCTACCTGTTGGGGCTAAAAGGGCAATATTGGTAAAGATATCAATTGGTGATAAACTATTCATTTCAATATAAAGACGAGTTATCGCATTAATAATGGTTGTTTTTCCTGTTCCAGGACCCCCCGATATAATGCTAATACGATTTTCTAAAGCATTTTTAATGGCTTTTTTTTGTTCTAAATTATAAGTAACTCCAATACTTTCTTCTAAAGAGGCAATCCGTTTATCAAAATCTTTTAATTCTTTTTTAGGTAAATTATAAATCATTTGTAAATTCTTAGCAATATCATATTCCATCATATAATATTCTTTTAAATAATAACGATCTTGTTCAATTACTATCAAATTTTCTTGAAATAAAGTATTTAATAATCCCGCAAATTCTTCACTATCTAGTAAAAGTCCAAAATATTTTTTTAAACTATCATAAATATCTTCCCGATTATAGTAAATATCACCAACTGTATCACTAATTCTTCGCATAGCTTCTAAAATACATTCTTTTTTTCGGACAATACTATCGCTATCAAAATGCTTGGTATATATATAATCCAATTTATTAAAATCAATAATTTTTTTAAACAAATATAAATTTTCATGTAAATACTCTAATGTTTTTTCTTTATATTTTTTAATAATTTTAGTCGCATCTCCAATAGAAAAGCCATAACTTTTAAGTTCGATAATTGCATCATCACTTGATGCGTGGGAAAGAATAGATGCATATATTGTATTTGCTCTTTTTTCTGTCATATCAGGAACTAAAAACAAATTACTAATATTTTCTTTAATTAAATCTATAGCTTTTTCTCCTAAAGTATCCACAATTTTACGAGCAGTTTTTTCTCCACAACCTTTTATTAAAGAACTAGATAAAAATTCGATAACGGCATCACGACTTGTTAATTCCTCTTTTTCATAATTCATTATTTTATACTGATACCCATAGCGTTCATGTCTTATATATTCCCCATTTAAAATATAAGTTTCTTCATCATTTGGTTCTAAAATTGTCCCACTAATTGTAATGGTTTTATTTACAAACTCTTCCATATTTTCTGATTTTGCTTCTTTAACACGAAAAGTCCCCACAAAAAAACCATTATCGTTTTTATAAATTGTTTGTCTTATTTTGCCTTTAATTGTTTCCATCCTGTAGTCACCTAAAAGTATTTTAGCAAAAGGAAAGCTAAAACTCAATAAATACTTTTTTATCTTTTTAATTAATCTTGCTATCTATTTAAAATTTTTATATAATCAAAGTGTAAGTGTTACCGAAATTAGGTAACGCTCACAAAAATTTGTTGGCGTTATACCATTACATAAAATGTTTTGGTATGACGTTTTTTGTTATATTAAACGTAATATAATTACTAGAAGAACTAGTATACACAAATGTAAACTTTCTTTTTTTCATCACTACACACTCCTTCTTGCCCTTCAAAAACCAAAACGATTCCCTAGTAAGGAAGAAAAAATGGATAGTAAACGCCACCCTTTTTCAGTAACGAAAGGTTATTATATAGATAAAAATTTTGATTACAAGAGATTCGACAAAACTAGATAAATTTTTTTTATAAAACAAAAAAAGATTGCTTTTGACAATCTATTTTTTAAAATTCATTATATCCTAGAACATATAATTCATAAGAAAATAAATCATACGTTTTATCCATTTCTACAATATTATTAGTTCTTTTATAATTATGTAAATCTGTCCACATTTCATATAAATGTTTATATGTAGAAAGCATCATTTGCTGCTCAGAAATAGATGTATTATTAGTAAGACGACTATAGTAATCTTTCATACAATTAATGATATATGCATTCAATTTTTCATAATTGCGGTTCCCAATTTTTGTTACCATCTTGCTGCCTACTTCTCGAATAAAAGGGCGAATAAATTTATTTGAAGCTACTAATTCATTATTTATTTCTAATTTTCCCACCAATTTATCCTTTTCGGCTATCGTAAATTTTTTAAACGTTGTATCTGCAAACATACGCTTCACCTATTTTGCATTATACACTTTTTTTCTCTATTTGTAAATTACCATTTGTTTTACAAAATTTTTATTTACAGTTTAATAATTAATGAAAAATAAAAAAGGACTGTTTTTTTATTGATGCACAATCCTTTCATATTTATTAATCCTCCATTAATTTTTCTTCAAAGAATTCACTAGCGTCATCATCCATAAATTCTTTTTGAAGTAAAAGTTCAATGTCACTATATTGTTTTGCTCCAGTTCCAGCAGGTATTAGTTTACCAATTAGAACGTTTTCTTTTAATCCTCTTAAATAATCCACTTTTCCACGAATAGCAGCATCGGTTAATACTCTAGTCGTTTCTTGGAATGAAGCAGCAGATAAGAATGAGTCGGTTTCTAGAGAAGATTTTGTAATACCAAGCATAATTGGACGACCTTTCGCAGGAACTCCACCTCTTAAAATAACTGGTTTATTTCCATTTGTAAATTCTCTCATTGATACAGTTAAACCTTCTACAAAGTCAGTATCTCCAGCATCAACAATACGAACCTTATTAATCATACGAGATACGATAATTTCAATATGCTTATCTGAAATATCAACACCTTGTAATTTATAAACCATTTGAATTTCTTTTAAGATATACTCTTGAGCTGTAATTGGGTCAGTTACTGCAAGTAATTCTTTAGGGCTAATAGCACCTTCCGTTAATTTATCTCCAGCTTGAACCATATCCCCAACATTTACACGAACTTTCATATTGTAATTCGTAATATGATCTCTTACTTCCACATCATTGGCAATAACAATTTTATATTTACCATTTTGTTCTTCTATAGATTCAATTTTACCGCTTATTTCAGCAATTGTTGCTTTTCCTTTTGGAACTCTAGCTTCAAATAGTTCTTCAACTCTTGGAAGACCTTGTGTAATGTCCGCATCTCCACCATGGGCAACACCACCAGAGTGGAAAGTACGCATGGTAAGTTGGGTACCAGGTTCTCCAATAGATTGAGCAGCCATAATACCAACGGCTTCTCCTGTTTCTACTAAGTTACCTGTTGCTAGGTTGCTACCATAACATTTTTGACATACTCCATTTTCACATTTACATGTCAAAATACTTCTAATCTCAACTTTTTTGATTCCAGCTTTTTCAATTTTAGAAACAATATTTTCGGTAATCATTTCTCCTTTATCCAATATTAATTCTTTGGTTTCAGGATGGATGATTTTTTGAGCTGTAAAACGACCAAGAATACGTTCAGAAAGCGGTTCAATAACAGATTTATCTTTATCATTAATTAAATCATATACTTCTACACCATTAATAGAACCACAATCATATTCACGAACAATAATATCTTGAACAACATCGACTAAACGTCTTGTTAAATATCCAGAATCTGCTGTACGAAGTGCTGTATCCGCAGAACCTTTACGAGAACCATGACTTGATAAGAAGAATTCTGATACATTTAGTCCTTCCATAAAGTTGGAAGTAATTGGAATTTCAACAGTAGAACCATCTGGTTTGGCCATTAATCCACGCATACCAGAAAGTTGAACGAAGTTTGAAATAGATCCACGAGCTCCACTATTCATCATCATGAACAATGGATTATCAAAATCATCTTTAGACATTTCTTGAAGTTCCGCTTTAATTTTATCACTTTGGTTATTCCATGTTTCAATTACATTGCTATAACGCTCTTCTTCTGTAATTAAACCACGCTTAAATTGTTTATTAATTTTATCAACAATTTCTCTACCTTCGGCAATAATTTCATTTTTCTTTTCACTTAATTTAATATCAGCAGCAGAAACAGTAATACCTGCAACTGTAGAATATTTAAAGCCTAAATCTTTTAATTTATCAAGCATTATAGAAGTTTCAGTTGTCTTATATCTTTTAAACACTTGCGCAATAATATTTTGTAGAGTCTTTTTAATAAAAGGTTGTACAAGTTCCATCTTTGCTATTTCTTCTTTTAAATTAGACCCCATTGGTAAGAAATATTTACTTGGAGTAATTCCCTCAATATTAGCTTTTGTAGGTTCATTAATATAAGGGAAAGAATCTGGTAAAATTTCATTAAAAATGATTTTACCACAAGTTGTTACTAAATATTTATCTTTTTGGTCATCTGTAAATAATTTATGTTTAAAAGAATTTACAGGAACGACTATTCTTGTATGTAAAGTGATTTCTTTTCTTTCATAAGCCATTAAAACTTCATTTTCATTTTTATATGCTTTTCCTTCATTTTCTTCTCCAGCTTTTTCAATCGTTAGGTAGCAATTCCCAAGTACCATATCTTGAGATGGAGTAACGATTGGTTTACCATCTTTAGGGTTTAAGATGTTATTAGCACCCAACATTAAAATTCTTGCTTCGGCTTTTGCTTCTTCACTTAAAGGTACGTGAACGGCCATTTGATCTCCATCAAAATCGGCATTGAATGCAGTACAAACAAGTGGGTGTAAACGAATGGCTTTACCTCCAACCAATTTTGGTTCAAAAGCTTGAATACCAAGTCTATGAAGTGTTGGTGCACGGTTAAGTAATACTGGATGTTCTGTTATTACATCTTCTACAACATCCCATACAGCATCATCTCTAGACTCAATTAATTTTTTCGCACCCTTAATATTATGCGCTAGTCCTCTTTCGACTAAACCATGAATAACATGTGGTTTAAATAACTCTAAAGCCATTTCTTTTGGAATACCACATTGATACATTTTTAAGTTTGGTCCAACAACGATAACACTACGTCCAGAATAGTCAACACGTTTACCAAGTAAGTTTTGACGGAATCGACCTTGTTTTCCTTTTAACATACTTGCTAAACTTTTTAAAGGACGATTTCCTGCTGCAGTTACACTTCTGCCACGGCGTCCATTATCAAATAGACTATCAACAGCTTCTTGAAGCATACGTTTTTCATTTTGAACAATGATCGTTGGAGCCCCAAGTTCTAGTAATTTCTTTAAACGATTATTACGATTAATAATACGACGATATAAGTCATTTAAATCACTAGTAGCAAATCTTCCACCATCTAGTTGTATCATTGGACGAAGTTCTGGTGGAATAACAGGTAAAACATTTAATATCATCCATTCTGGTCTATTATTAGATTCTTGAAAAGCAACTAAGCAATCTAAACGTTTTACTAAACGAACACGTTTTTGTCCTGTTGCATCTTCTAACTCTTTTCTTAAATTTTCAATTTCTTTATCGATATCTACTTCTTTAAGAAGCGTTTGAATAGCTTCTGCACCCATTCCAACTTTAAAAGAATTACCATATTTTTCATAATAAGCTCTGTATTCTTTATCAGATAGAGTTTGTTTTTTAGCAAGAGGGGCATTTCCTGGATCAAGTACAACATAACTTACGAAGTACAAAACTTCTTCCAAATCTCTTGGAGACATATCTAGAACAAGTCCCATTTTAGAAGGAACACCTTTAAAGAACCAAATATGGCTGCAAGGACTTGCAAGTTCGATGTGTCCCATACGCTCACGACGTACTTTAGATTTTGTAACTTCAACCCCACAACGATCACAAACGACATTTTTATATCTTAATCTCTTGTATTTACCACAGCTACATTCATAGTCTTTGGTAGGGCCGAATATCTTTTCACAAAATAAGCCATCACGTTCTGGTTTTAAAGTACGATAGTTAATGGTTTCGGGTTTTTTAACTTCTCCATAAGACCATTCACGAATCTTTTCAGGACTAGCGATACCTATTTTGATTCCTTTAAAATTATTAACTTCTATCATAGGATATCACCACCTTCCAAATCTTCTTCCTCTAAATTATCGGGAAATTCTAAGTCATCTAAATCTGTTTCTTCAAATTCATCTTCTTCAGTTTCTTCTTCGTATTCATTTGATTCTTCAGTAACTTCTTCTTCAAAAGTTTCTTCTTTTTCGTTTAAATCAATTTCATCAATACGAATAGTTTCTTCTTTTTCTTCATCTTTTTCTATTTCTTTTAAATCAAGTAAATGATCTTCTTGGTCAAGAATTTGTATATCTAAACCTAAAGCTTGGAATTCTTTTATTAATACTCTAAAGCTTTCTGGTACTCCTGCTTGATTAACGGTTTTACCTTTAACTAAAGCTTCATATACTTTAACACGACCAATAACATCATCCGATTTGATTGTTAAAATTTCTTGTAAAACATGAGCTGCACCATAAGCATATAGTGCCCAAACTTCCATTTCACCAAATCTTTGTCCACCAAATTGAGCTTTACCACCAAGTGGTTGTTGCGTAACAAGTGAATATGGTCCTGTTGCACGAGCGTGTAATTTATCATCTACCATGTGGTGAAGTTTTACCATGTACATAACACCGACATTGATACGATGTTCAAATGGTTCTCCAGTACGACCATTAATTAATTCAACTTTTCCATCTTCGCTCATTCCTGCGGCTTTCATCTCTTCATGAATATCATCTAAGTTTGCCCCATCAAATACTGGAGTTGCGTATTTAACACCTAACTTTTTACCAGCCATACCTAAATGTACTTCTAGGATTTGCCCAATGTTCATACGAGATGGAACACCAAGTGGATTTAACATGATATCAACTGGCGTACCATCTGGTAAATATGGCATATCTTCTTCTGGTAATACAAGAGAAATAACACCTTTATTACCATGACGTCCACTCATCTTATCTCCAACTTGAATCTTACGTTTTTGAATAATATATACACGAATAATTTTAAATACACCTGCTGGCATATCGTCACTATTTTCTTTTGTATAGACTTTAACATCATGAACTATACCATCAGCACCATGTTCAACACGTAAAGAGGTATCACGAACTTCACGAGTTTTTTCACCAAAGATGGCATGCAATAATTTTTCTTCACTTGTTAGTTCTTGGACACCTTTTGGTGTTACTTTACCAACTAGGATGTCGCCTTCTTTAACTTCCGTACCAATTCTTACGATACCTTCCGCGTCTAAGTTTTTACGAGCATCTTCTCCAACATTTGGAATATCTCTCGTAATTTCTTCAGGTCCTAATTTTGTATCACGACATTGAATTTCATATCTCTCAATATGTAGTGAGGTATAAACATCATCTTTTACTAATCTTTCATTTAATATTACCGCATCTTCATAGTTATAACCATTATAGGTCATGAAGGCAACGGTCATATTTTTACCTAGAGCAAGTTCTCCGTTTTGGGTACTTGGTCCATCGGCAATGACTTGTCCAGCATGAACTTTATCGCCTTTTTTAACTAAAGGACGATGATTTAGACTACTTGATGCATTCGTTCTTTCAAAATTTGCTAAGTAATAAGTTTCAGAAGCTTTTGCATTTTTAATAACAATTTTTAAAGCATCGGCATATTCAACAACACCATCTGTTTTAGATACAACGGTACTTCCTGAATATTTTGCTGCTACATGTTCAACACCAGTACCAACAATTGGTGAGTCACATGTTAAAAGAGGTACGGCTTGACGTTGCATGTTAGCACCCATCAAAGTACGGTTTGCATCATCATAATCCAAGAATGGAATACAACTTGTTGTAATCGCAACCAATTGACTAGGTGAAACATCAACAAAGTTAACTTGTTCACGTTTACACATAACGTTATCGCCATTAATACGAACCAATACCTCATCTTCTACGATACGATTCTTATCATCTAATTTAACGGTTGCTTGAGAAATATAAAAGTCTGCTTCTTCATCGGCGGTCATATAAACAACATCATCCATTTGAACAACGCCATCTATAACTCTTCTATAAGGGGTCGTAATAAATCCATATTCGTTTATTTTGGCATATCCAGCTAAAGAGGTAATAAGACCAATGTTTTGTCCTTCTGGAGACTCAATTGGACAAATTCTTCCGTAATGGCTCGCATTAACATCACGAACATCCATTCCAGCACGATCTCTTGATAATCCACCTGGACCTAAGCTAGATAAACGTCTTTTATCGGTTAATTCAGCAATTGGGTTAATTTGATCCATAAATTTAGATAATTGGCTTGAACCAAAGAATTCCTTTAATATTGCTGTTACAGGGCGAATATTAATTAAAGATTTTGGTGTAACGGAATCTAGTTCTTGGGTCGTCATACGCTCACGTATAACTCTTTCCATTCTAGACATACCTGTTTTAAATTGATTTTGGATTAATTCTCCAACTTGACGAACACGACGATTTCCTAAATGGTCAATTTCATCATCATTACCAAAACCATCATGTAAGTTTAAGTAATAAGAAATAGAAGCATAAATATCGGAAATCGTAAGTCTTTTTATATCAATAGTTTGATCATTACCAATAATTTTTATGACCTTTTCAGGATTTTGTTTATCATAAACTAAAATCTCTTGAATTTTATTATACTCATCTAATTCTTCATTAATTGTAACTTCTTTAACACCAAACCCATTTTTTAAAGCAGGTTTTATTTTTTCTAATATATCTTTTGTAACAACAGTTCCTTTTTTAGCAATAACTTCTTTGCCATCTTTAATATCGATAGCTAAAGTTGCATTTAAAAGTCGATCTGCAACATTTAATTTTTTATTAAATTTATAACGTCCTACTTTGGCTAAATCGTAGCGGAAATGATCAAAGAATCTTGTTACTAATTGGTTCTTAGCAGAATCCAAAGTAGCAGGTTCTCCTGGACGCAATTTTTCATAAATTTCAATAAGAGCTTCATCCGTATTTTTCGTACTATCCTTAAGAATTGTATTTTCTAAATATGGATTTTCGCCAAAAACACTTTTAATATCTTCATCACTTGATAAACCAAGTGCTCTTAAGAATGTGGTAACAGGTACCTTTCTAGTACGATCAATTCTTACGTACATAATATCTCTAGCATCAAGCTCATATTCAAGCCAGGTTCCACGATTTGGAATAACCTCTCCAGAGATAATACGGCGTCCATTCTTATCGATTTCACGTTTAAAATAGATACTAGGAGATCTAACTAATTGAGAGACGATAACACGTTCTGCTCCATTAATAATGAATGTACCAGCATCGGTCATTAATGGCATATCGCCCAAGAATATTTCTTGTTCCTTTACTTCTCCTGTTTCATGAATAAATACTCTTGCTTGAACCTTTAATGGTGCTGCATAGTTTACCATTCTTTCTTTTGATTCTTTTACAGAATATCTAGGCGTGTCAAAAGAATAGTCACCAAAGTCAATGGTCACATTACCCGTAAAACTCTCTACTGGGAATAATTCTTCGAATGTCTCCTTAATACCCTCTTCTAAGAACCATTGATACGATTTTTTTTGGATTTCTAACAAATCCGAAAGTTCCATAGTGTTTTTTGATTTTGAAAAACTTCTTCTTTCAGCATAATCACCGAATTTTTTAACTTTATAAGCCACGATTTCACCCCATCTAACATTTTTTTCAAATAACCTAATTTATCAAAAAATTAACACGTCACCAATTTATAATTTTAGCAGTCTTTACAAGTCGTGTCAATTCTTTTTTGCTTTAAAAACGAAAAAACCTTTATCTTTTTTTAATAATTCTATTTTATACGTCTCCCCAAGTTTTTTTTGAATACTTTTGGCTCCTTGATCCTTTCGAATTACAAACCATAAACAACCCTCTTCATTTAAATAATCTTTAGCTTTCAACAGAATATCTAAAACAATTTTTTTCCCTGCCCGTATCGGGGGATTCGTAATAATCACATCATACGTATCCTTAATGGCATCATAGCAATTGCTTTCATAAACTTCCGTAACAACTTGATTGTCTTTACTATTCTTTTTGGCTAAATGAACGGCTCTTTTATTCACATCAATTAATGTTACTTTACAATGTAAGATTTTTGCAAGAACTATTCCGATAAAACCATACCCACATCCAACATCCAAAATCGAAGTTGGCTTTTTATTATCTTTTAAAAATGTTTCCACTAAAAAACGAGAACCAAAGTCAATTTTATTTTTAGAAAAGACTCCATTATCACTTGTAAAACAAAATTCACTATCTTGAAACTTATACGTAATGGTTCGAAATTCGCTTTTTAATGCTTCGTTATTTGTAAAATAATGTTCCAAAAAATCATCCTTCTTATCTAAAAGACTAATATAGTAAACATTATAATATAAATAAAAGAGAAAAACAACTCTATTTTTATCTATTTCGAATTAATTTATCTTGAATTTTCATCGTTTTGCCATAGATTAAAGAAGTGTTTAACTTATCTAATACTTCCAATGTACTATGGCCGACTTCACACGCTTCCACAAACAAATTATCATTTAGCATAAGAGCATAAAACAATTGCTTTTCTTTAGAAAACCCCATAATTAATTTTTGAGAAAAGTTTAAATTATCTTTAATAAGGGGAAATTTTTTAAAAGGAAAACTTGCTATATCTATAAAACTTTCTTTTTTACCATTTAAAATCCAAAATCCTTTAATAAAATTTAGTTGTTTCTCTATTAATAATTCTTGTCCTTCTAATGCTTTTTGATACAATAGTATATCCATAGTAATTGCCTTCTTTCTTTTAAATTGCTATTTTATCACTATTTTTATTTTTTACCAAGAATTATTTTTAAAAGAACAAACTTTGTCCAACAATTAGTAAAAAAAGAGTCTTAACTACCATTTAACAGTCAAAATATAACCAAAATATTGTGCAATTATAATAGAAATATGACAGTTATTCCAATTTACCATCAAAATTTCAGGAACCGATGATGTGAAAATAA
>CANRBV010000016.1 GCA_947628965.1 uncultured Bacilli bacterium
GTCCTTGACTAAATTTGATGAAAGACTAAGTTTCACTTCTTTGTCTTTGAACGCAATTTACTTTTTCAATTGAATTAATAAAAAATTTTTAATAATTTCCTTTTCATTTTTCTATATTAATGATAAACTTAAAAATAAGGGAGGTTTTAAATTTGAATTTAGAAAGAATTGAACAACAGTTATTAAATATAGAAGAAAAATTAGAGAATGCCAATGTTAAAGATTTGCAAAAATTGGAAGAAAAACTACAAAAAAAGATTAAATATTTAAAACATAAGAAAGACTTTTTTAAAGAGGACGCTACAGAATATGAAAAAATCAAATATTTAATTTCAAAAGCTAAAAAATTACGTAGACAAGTGATTGTTTCGGATATAGTTCCTATGGAAAAAATCGAGACAGTAGAACATATATCAATACTTGAAGATTTACAACAATTAGAAAACTTAAAACAAGTAATGAAAGAAGATTTGCCTTTAGAAGAAAAGAAACAAAAAATTGAAGAACAAGTAGAGATTGCTCAATATAAAATTGATATTTTAGTGGAACAAAATAGAATATTACAAATAATTAAAAAAGAAAATTTGGAAAAATTAAAAGATTTTAAATCTGTTCATGAAAATTTAAATGAGATACGCGAAAATATTCGAAAGATTACAGTTTTAAAAGATTTGATTCAAAGATGTAAAAGTTATCTAATTTTTTTAAAAAATGAGAAAGTGGTTTATCACCATCAAAAAAGCGAAAGGATAAAAGAAGAAAAGTCAAATGATTACTATTATCTTATTCTAGAAGAATTATTGACAAATGAAGAAAATTATTATTTTATTAAAGAACTTATTGCAGCAAATCCTAATTTTTTGAATGCTCGATTGAAAAATCATTCAATTGTTTTAGAAATTTTAGACCTCTATATTTTAAATTTAAAAAAATCATTATTAAATCAAGATATAGAATTTCAAAATCCACAATTTTATTTTAGTCTTTTTAAAGAATTTTTAAAAAATGAATTAGAATTATCTGATGAAGAAAAGCAAATTATTAAAGAAAGATTTACCTATGTTATAAATTATTTAAATCTAAAGGATTATGCAAATAAAAAAACGATCATAGAAGAATTAAAAAATATATTTGTTCTTTGTAATGAAAGTCTACCAAAAACTGAAAACAATATTGATAGAAAGTTAGTAGAATTATTTAAAAAAGATGCTTTAAAAACGAAAAGTCGCGTTAATTTAACAAAAGAATATTTAGAAAAATTAAATACGAATTTTAACTATCTAATACATGACTACTATAAAAAATATGAAGCAATGCCAAATGAGGATGAGTTGATAAAAATGAGTCACTGTTCCGAATTAGATTTTCAAAATAGTAAACATATTTTTAATACTTTGTATTTAGAAAATCAAAAATACGCTTATAGCTTTGGGTATGATCAAGAATACAACACTTATTTTCGAATACATGTATTTGATTCAACCTTTCTAAAAGAAAATAATGATTTATATATGGAGATGTCAAATCATAAAAAAGAAAATACAAAAGAAATGCGCAAATTATTAAAATTTAGACTAGAAAAAAGAGTACCGTCTTTTACTTATCAATTTAAACTATTAAAAAATGGTTCAATAGCTTCTTTTTCTATGTATGAAAGTATTGTTAAAGTGGATCGAGTAATCAAAAATAAAGATTGGCTTACTTTTAAAGAGGATTTAGAACTTAAAAATTTTATTTCAAATTTAGAATTATTGAAAAAAGCATACAATTTAGAAGTTTCAAATATAGATTATTTTCATATTGAAACTATTATAGATTCTTTACTTAATAATGAATTGTCTAAAATAATTTTTGAAAATAACTTGCCTGTTCTTTTTAAAAATATAAAAACAAGGAATGATGAGGCAATTGTTAAAGAGTATAGTAAAGTGTGCTATTATTTAAGTAAAATTTCTAAAAAAGAAGCCGAAGAATTTTTTTATCTTTTTTCTAATGCCAAAGTTTATCAATTTTATTCTACAATTCCAATGTATGAAAGTAAAATTGATTTAGATACTTCTCATTTTGTCGGCTATTTACAATTACTAATTTTAAAAGAATATAGTAAGAACATTTCTATAGAAAGAATAAAAGTGAGATACCAAGATGTTTTTAAAAGATTAGAAAATGAATTAAACGATGATGATACTTTTATGCGTTATCAAACAAAATGGTATTTGGAACAGGAAAATTTGCGTAAAGATTTGAAAAAGTTCTAGAAGAGATGTTATAATACAGCAAGGAAGTGATTAGCATGCATATGCCAAATTTAAATGAAGCTCGTAAAAGAACAGAAGAAAAAGTTTTAGAAAAAAAAGTAGAATACAATTTTTCTAAAGCTTTCTTAAATAAAAAATATTTTTTAAGAACTTATGGTTGTCAAATGAATATGCATGATTCCGAAGAAATTAGAAAATATTTAGAATTATTAGGATTTAGAGAAACGAATGTTTTAGAAGAAAGTGATTTAGTCGTTTTAAATACTTGTGCCATAAGAGAAAATGCTCATGAAAAAGTATTTGGTTATTTAGGTCGTTGTAAACATTTAAAAAGAGAAAAGCCAGAACTAATTATTGCAATTGGGGGATGTATGAGTCAAGAAGAAAATGTAGTACATGAAATAAAAATGAAACATCCTTATGTAGATATAGTATTTGGGACACATAATATTAGTGATTTACCAAAACTTCTTTTAGAAAAAAAAGAAGCCCAAACAAAAATGCAAGAAATAGAAGTTTATAGTATAGAAGGGGATGTCTACGAAAATATTAAATATAGTAGGGATTCTAAAATAACAGCCTGGGTCAATATTATGTATGGTTGTGATAAATTTTGTACTTATTGTATTGTTCCATATACAAGAGGGAAGCAAAGAAGTCGAAAACTTGAAAATATTCTAAAAGAAGTAGAGGATCTAAAAATAAATGGTTATAAAGAGATTACGCTACTTGGTCAAAATGTAAATGCTTATGGAAAAGATTTAAATGAAGGATATGATTTTAAGGATTTATTGGAACGTGTTGCCCAAACAGGAATTGAACGAATTCGTTTTGTAACAAGTCATCCATGGGATTTTACTGAAGAAATGATTGATGTTATTGCTAAATATGAAAATATTATGCCTTACATTCACCTACCACTTCAAAGTGGAAGTGATCGCATTTTAAAATTAATGGGAAGACGTTATACGAAAGAAGAATACATAAAATTATTTCGTTCGATTGAAGAAAAAATTCCCAATGTTTCTATTACCACCGATATCATTGTTGGTTTTCCAAATGAAACGGAAGAAGACTTCTTAGAAACTTTAGATGTAGTAAATACTTGTCAATTTGACTCTGCATTTACATTTATTTACAGTCCTAGAGAAGGCACTCCTGCAAGTAAAATAAAAGATAATGTTACAATAGAAGAGAAAGAAAAGCGTTTGCAAAGATTAAATGATCTTGTAAATCACTATTCTTTAGAAAAGAATAAACGCTTGGAAGGAAGTATCGTACCTGTATTAATTTTAGGAGAAAATGAGAAAGATAAAAATAAAGTTTATGGGTATACTGATACTATGAAATTAATAAATATTACTGGAGGACATAATTTTATTGGTCAAATTGTTCCTATAAAAGTAACAACTGCTAAAAGTTTTAGTCTAGATGGAGAAATCGTAAGGTAAGGTGAAGTAGAATGGATAAGAAAAAGAAAACTGAACTGAATATTGAAAATGTTAATGAAGTTGTAAGTTTAGGTAGTAAAATTTTACATATTTTATATATTGCTATGATTATTGCCTGCGTTCTTATTGTAACAATTCTAGTAAAGGAATGGGGCATACTTACATTTTTAGTTACTTTATTAAAAGTGCTTGCACCATTATTTATTGGGTTTGTAATTGCCTGGCTCTTTAATCCGTTAGTAAAAAAATTGGAAGAAAAAGGAATTCCAAGAGTTGCAGGGAGCTTAATTGTTTATGTGGTTTTTTTGGTTATTGTGATTGTTTTTCTTAACTTTTTGGTTCCAACTGTTTATACGCAAGTAAATGAACTAATTCAAAATTTACCAAGTATTTTTAATGATTTTAAAAATGGTATTAATGAAATCTTTAATAAATTCTCTCATGTCGAAGGTTTAGATATTGAGTCGGTAAGAACAAACATCATGGGAACTATGGAAAGTAAATTAACTGATTTTACAACAACCTTTCCAACAATTTTATTAAATATTATTGCTAAATTTTTCTCAAGTTTAGTTACAATTTTCTTAGGATTATTTATTGGTTTATATATGCTATTTGACTTTGATTCTATTAGTAAACATTTCTTAAGCTTACTTCCTGAACGAAAACAATTTGAGGCTCAAGTTTTACTAAACAATATTGGCGATGAAGTTAGAAAAAGTGTCAATGGAACTTTACTTGTTGCAACAATGGTATTTGTTTGTGATTCAATTGGCTTTGCAGTAATTGGTTTACAAGCTCCTGTTTTATTTGGTTTGTTTTGTGGAATTACCGATTTAATTCCTTATATTGGACCTTATATTGGTGGAGCTCTAGCTGTTATTATCGGATTTAGTCAAAGTACATTTATTGGTGTTATGACTTTAATTATTTGTGTAGTGGTTCAATGTGTAGAAAACTTTATTTTACAACCAGTTGTCATGAGTAAAACTATGAAATTACATCCTGTTACGATTATGATCGGCCTTTTGATTTTTAATAATTTCTTTGGTATAATAGGAATGATTTTGGCAACTCCTTGTATTGCTTTATTAAAAGTGATATGGGCTTTTGTTCAAAATAAATATCAATTGTTTCAAAAATAATTAATCGTTTGATAGTAAGAGGTTTTATAAAGAGTATTTGATAGAGAATCTTTAAATGGTGGAAAAAAGATAAAGAAATTTATGAAATGTGCTCCTTACTTTAGGTTAAGCGGAGAATTCCGTTATCAAAATTAAGTAAACTAAAGGATGGTACCGCAGAATTGCTCCTTATAATAGAAGCATCTGCGTTTTTTTATGAAAGGAGAAAGTATGAAAGTTATACTAATTGCTGGAAAAAGTGGAAGTGGCAAATCTACATTAGGAAATACAATAGTAAGTTTATTAAAGAAAAACCATATTCATGCTCTTCAAACTGAATTTAGTAAATATATAAAGCTATATGCTAAAGAAATGTTAGGAGTAAAAGAAACGGATGAAAAACCAAGAAAATTTTTACAAGAGATGGGTACTTACATTCGAGAAAATATATTTGATGAAAATTTTTTTGTAAATAGAATGCTTGAAGATTTAAAAGTTTATGAAAAATATTTTGATATTGTTGTGATCTCGGATGTTCGTTTAAAAAATGAAATAGAAGAAATGAAAAAAAGTCCTTATTCGGTACTTACTATTTATATAGAAAGTCAACGAGAGAATACTTTAACTGAAGAAGAAAAAAAGCATATTACGGAACATGAACTTGAAAATTACCAAAATTTCGATTATCGTATAAAATTAGAAAACCAAGAAGATATTTTAAAATTTACGAAACAAATTATAGAAGGAGAGAAATAAAATGAATTTAAAAGAACTTTATATTAATTTTTTTATTAGTAAGGGACATAAACAAATACCAAGTGCTCCAGTTGTACCAGAAAATGATCCATCCGTTTTGTTTAATACTGCAGGAATGCAACCCTTAATTCCATATTTAATGGGCCAAAGCCATCCTTATGGGACAAGATTATGTGATTATCAAAAGTGTGTTCGTACAAATGACTTGGATAGTGTTGGAGATACAACGCATCATACTTTTTTTGAAATGCTTGGAAATTGGAGTTTAGGAGATTACTTTAAAAAAGAAAGTATTACGTGGAGCTTTGAATTTTTAACAGAAGTTTTGCATATTCCCGTTAATAAACTTGCTGTTACGGTTTACAAAGGAGATGGAAATATTCCATTTGATGAAGAAAGTTATACGTTATGGCGTAATCTAGGAATTAAAGAAAGCCATATAGCTAAAACTTGTGAAGACAATTTTTGGATTGCTGGGGCATCTGGACCTTGTGGACCAGATACAGAAATTTTCTATTTTCGAAGCGATGAAGAAATACCAGAGACTTTTGATCCTGAAGATAATCGTTGGGTAGAAATTTGGAACAATGTGTTCATGCAATATTATAAGGATAGTGAAGGAACTATTACGGAACTTCCTAAAAAAAATGTGGATACAGGTATGGGTGTTGAGCGTACGACTGCTATTTTAGAAGGGGTAAACGATAATTATGCCTCTAGTATTTGGAAAGATGTCATCGAACTTATTTCTAATATCTCAAATCTTCCTTATGAAGGAAATGAAAAATCCATGCGTATTATCGCGGATCACTTAAGAACTGCAGTTTTTATTAGTGCCGATCCATCTGGTATTAAACCAAGTAATACCGATCAAGGCTATATATTAAGAAGATTAATTCGTCGTGCAATTCGTCATGCGAAAAGATTAAATATCGATATTAATAGTGATTGGGAAAGCAAGATTGCCAAGCTAATTTTAACTAAGTATAAAAAATACTATCATGAATTAGAGGAAAATGAAAACGTAGTTTTAGAGGTATTAAAAAACGAAAAAGAAAAATTTAATCGTACGTTAGAAAAAGGCTTAAAAGAATTTGAAAAACTTACCAAAAATAAAGAAAATATAAGTGGTGTAGATGCTTTTCATTTGTACGATACTTATGGATTTCCAATTGAACTTACTGAAGAGTTAGCAAGTGAACTATCCTTAACGGTGGATATAGAAGGCTTCCAAGAAAAATTTAAGGCACATCAAGAACTTTCTAGAACGGCTTCGAGTGGAAAGTTTAAAGGTGGACTTGCTGGTAATGGTGAAATGGAAACAAAATATCATACTGCAACACATTTATTAAACGCTGCTTTAAAAATTGTAGTAGGTCCTACGGTTCATCAAAAGGGAAGCAATATTACAGAAGAACGTATGCGTTTTGACTTTTCTTGTGATCATAAATTAAGTGAAGAAGAAAAACAAAAAGCCGAAAATTTAGTAAATGAATGGATAAAAGAAGAAATACCTGTTAGTGTTGAAGAAATGCCAAAAGAACAAGCAATTAAATCAGGAGCAGAGTGTATGTTTATAGAAAAATATCCTGATATTGTAACGGTTTATAAAATCGGCGATATTTCAAAAGAACTTTGTGGTGGACCACACGTTTCCAATACCAAAGTACTGGGAAAATTTAAAATTGTAAAAGAAGAAGCAAGTAGTGCAGGGGTTCGTCGAATTAAGGCGATTTTGGAGAGTGAATAAACACTCTTTTTTTAATAAGTGAATATTTTATTTAAAGCTTTATAATAACTATCTAGGAATTTTTATGAAGGAGAAAATGCGTAAGAAATATTTTTAAATCATTTAAAATAAATTGGAACAAAAAAATCAAATATTTTCTTAGAAATTAAAATAAATGTAAAAATGACAAATTTTATTTACGAAATTTTTCTTTTCGATTATAATATAGATGTAAAAAGGAGTGCATGTTTATGACAAATAAAACCAAAAAAATGAAAACAATTGGAATTCTTTTCGTTATCTGTCTTTTAGTAGTTAGTATTCCTTGTTGTTTCTTTCATCGAATGACAACAAATTCTTTACAAAGACAATATCGTGCTATAAATACAAATAAAGATATTGTATATTTATCTGATTTAAAATATATGGAAAATTTGTCTCATTCTGGATGGAATAATTTTCATATGGATGAAGCAGGGGATGGAAGCAATATTACTATTCATTATGAAAATCAAGAATGGGAATTTGAAAAAGGAATTTGGGCTCATGCTACTTCTACACTTGTTTATGATTTGCAAGAGTATAGCGATTATATTAATTTTTCTGCTTTTGTAGGTCTTAATAAAACAGCATATAATAATAGCGATGGAGTTTATTTTACTATTTCCGTTTCAAATGATTTAAATAAATGGGAAGAGAAATATAAAAGTACTTTAAAAAAAGGACTAGACAATGCCGATTTTGTTCAATTTAATTTAAGTGGTTATCGTTATTTAAAACTCTATGCCCATATGAATGGAGGTAATGGTAGTGACCATTCCGTTTATGCAGATGCAAAATTAACAACCAAAGATTATAAAGAAACGGATTTTACTATCAAAACAATTGCCGAATATGATAGAGAAATTGCTGCAATACCAAATAAAAATATTTTAGAAAACAAAGAGTATGAAAAATTAGTTTTACAAAGATATCTAGTAAGTCAATTTGGAGAATATGGTTTAAAAAAATTCTTAAGTGAAAGTGAAGAACATCAAAAGACATACCATTGGTTAATAGATGATGTGGATAACTTACGCATGTACATTATGGGTGGAAAACCAGATGGTTCTTATTATAATTCTTTAAAAGTTTTAAACCAATTATTAAACGCGACACTTAAAGATGGTAAAAGATTAATTGATGATTTTTCAAATTCAACTCCAACAAAATATAAAACCTCTACAATGGGGGAATTGTATAAAAAAATGGCCATTACTTTATCTTTAACACATTCCACTTTAGTAGGGTTATGGATGAATCCAAATGTAATAGAAAATCAATCAAATGCATTAGATCGTTATGAAATTTATAAAGATTTATACAATAGAGATAAATTCAAAGTAAGCGACAGACAAGATCAAACTGAGTGGTTCGAACATTTAGAAATTGAAGAAATGCGTTATGTTATGAATAACATTATTGATGACGAAGAAATTCTTTGGTTAAATGAATATACCCAAAAATTTATTGATAGTCATCCTTTAGAAGAAGAAACCTATTTACAACCCCATCGTTATATGAAATATATAGATCCAAATTACAATAAGCCAGAATACTATCGAGAGGATATGCTAGAACATTGGGATAAAATGTATGGAAATTTCCATAGTGTCTATAACATTACTTATAAAACAGGAGTTCAAAAACTATGGATGAATTTGGATAACGGGGCTGTTTGTGGTGGTATTTCTAAAATTGGTTCAAACATTCGTGGTGTTCATGGTACTCCTTCTTCCGTTATCAACCAACCTGGTCATGCTGCTTTAATTTATTATAGAGAAAATGATAAAGGAGAAGGTTACTGGACAATTGATAATGATGTTTCTAACTGGGCAAATTCCAATAAAACAGAAAAATTAAGTGTCAGAATGCCTCTGGGTTGGGGAGACGAAAGTTATTTAAGTACCACAAAAGTTTCAGAAGGTGTTGTAAATTACGTTTTGCTTGCTCAAGCTGCTTTAAATGATTATGCATCTTATCAAAAATCTCGCGAGATTTATCTAACGGCTGATCTAAAAACAACACCTGAAGAAAAAATAGCGGTTTATGAGTCTTCTTTAAAAGAATTACCAATCAATATCGATGCTTGGTATGGTGTAATAGAAAATTATAGAGCACTTAATAAAAAGGACGATGATTATTTTGCTTTAGCAAAACGTTTATTTGAAGCCTTAAATTATTATCCGCTTCCAATGTATCATTTAAGTGAAGAGATACTAGATCAAATAAGTGATGTTAAAACTAAATATCAAATAGTTCAATTAAGAACAGAAACTTTAGAATCTGTTAGCAATTTAGAAGATAGTAAACACATTCAAGCTTATGCAATTCGAATTGAATCAAATTACTTATTAAATAAAATTGATACAACTTTAGCTACTTTCTCTTTTGATGGAGAAGAAGCAAATACTATAGTTTTATCTGAGAATTATCAAAACGCAAGATGGGATTATTGTTTAGATGGAGCAGCATGTATTCCAAAAAATCAAAATTCAACCATTGCAAATGAACATTGGAAAGAAGTTAGCGGTTCTAAAAGAGCAACTTTAAAAACAGAAGAAGTTCGTAAAATAAATGAAACAAACGATATTTATGTTCATATTGTAGGGGTAAATTATACAAATACTAATCTTTATAAAATTGATATTCAAAAACCAAAAGAACTTTCTTTGTACGCTAATGATTTAGAAAATCGTGTTATTGGTGTAGATGGTGCAATGGAATGGCGCATTGTAAAAGAGGAAGAAAAAGAAATGCCAGAAAGTAGTTGGATCTCTTTTGCAGAAGCAAGTCCTAATTTAACTGGTAATAAAACCATTCAAGTGCGCAAGAAAGCAACTAGTACATATTTGATGAGTGATACAGTTGATTTAAAGTATACAGAAGATAATCAATTAGAAACAGAAAAATATGTTCCAGCCGCTTATCTAACTGTTGATTCTTTCTCAACAGAAGCAGCAGGTCATGATCGTTATGCAGTGTATGCAATTGATGGAAATTTAAATACCCATTGGCATTCTGATTGGAATGGAAATGATAAAGAAAAATACATTGTTTTAAAATTAAAACGTAAAATGTACTTAACAGCTCTAGAATATGTCCCAAGACCAGGAAGTAGCTTAAATGGCCGTGTTATTCGTGCTAAAATTGAAACAAGTTTGGATGGTAAGAATTGGCAAGAAGTTTATTTAACAAAAGAAGATGAAAAATGGAAAACAGATACGTCTGTTAAAAAAGCAACTTTTGCACCAACAGAAGCTCGTTATGTAAAATTTACAGGTGTTGAAACTTATGCTAGTTTTATCACAGCTTCAATGTTTAATTTATACCAAGATGCCTCTTTAAAAACGGACCCAGAATTAGAGATTGCCTATAGTAATGTTGCTCCAACCAATAATAATGTTGTAGCTCGTGCTATCAATTTAGAAGATAATATGGAAATTACAGCAATATGTAATCGCGCCGATAATACGGATTGTTTCGTAAATAGAAAAGAAGAAAAAGAAAAATTAGAAGAGTTAGAAACACAATCAGAAGAAGAAATTACGGAATATTTAAATGAACTTATGAGTACGTATGTATTTAGTGAAAATGGTACAGTGTATTTTCAATATCACTTAACGGATGAAGAAGCTGATAAGTATTATTACGAAGAAGCAACAGTAAATAATATTGATACCGAATCTCCAGAAGTAAACATTTTATACACTAAAAATACGGCTACAAATCAAGATGTTACAGCCATATTACAAGCAAATGAACCAATTAAAGTTCATACAGGTGTACCAGTGGAATATGATGCATCTGGAAACATGATTCCAGTTTTACCAGAAGAAGATGGTTCTTATCACGAAAAATATAAAACAAATCCACATATTTATACCTTCGAAGATAATGGTACATTTACATTTTTATACGAAGATTTAGCAGGAAATACTGGAACAATAGTAGCGGATGTTTCTTGGATTGATCGTGAGGCCCCTTATGCTAGTATTGAATATAGCACAACAACAGAAACAACTGATGCTGTAAGTGTACATCTTATACCAGAAAAGGAAGATAAAATTATAATTCTTAATAATGAAGGAAATGCAACCTATACATTTCAAAAAAATGGCGAATTTACTTTTATTTTCCAAGATGAAGCTGGAAATGTTGGAAAAACAACCGCTAAAGTAAATTGGATTATGGAAAAACCACAAGAAGAACAAACTCCAAATACATCAGAGGATGAAAATAAAAATGATACGAGTGATGAAAAAGATACTTCAACTGACTCTAAACAAGAAAACAATTCTTCTAGTGAAAAAAATGAGACTCCAAAAATTCAAAATGGCGTTTTAAATACACCTCAAACAGGAAATGATCAAATAGAAACAATTGTCGAAGATAATACAATCGATCAAACAAATAATGAAAATAGCGAGAATGAAAATAATAATGTTGTAAAAGAAGAAAAAAGAGTAGAAAATAAATCTGTAAATGAGAATTCTACAAATGAAAATAAATCTTCTATTATTGCCCTTGGAATTATAATAGCTCTTATTGTATTATGTAGTATTGTTCTTATTAAAATAATTAAAAGTGCAAAAAAAGAATAGACGATGCATAACTTAGGTTCACATGTTGCGTATAAAGCAAGAAAGGGAGTTTTAAAAATGGAAAGCGAAATTGAAAGAAAATTGAGAGACTTAGATACATCAATGGAAAATATCTTTTTAAAGTTAAACAACTTAGACGAAAATTCTTTGGAATATGGTTTGTATCTTTCCGAATTAGCTCGTCAATTTTATGCATGTAAAAAACTCATGGATTTAGAACTGAGAGAGTATCGTATTATTAATCCTCACACTTTTGTTGATGTAAATCTAGATGAAATTCAGGATTTATTAATAAATAAAGGATATTATGAAGAAAATAAGCATAGTAGAAGATAATAATAAATTCAGATCTTTTTGATTTGAATTTATTTTTTAAGAAGGAATTTATATGATATTAAATGTAAGTGGAAGAACCGATATTGTTGCTTTTTATACCCCATGGTTTTTAAATCGCTTGAAAGAGGGCTTTGTGGATGTAAGAAATCCTTTTTATCCAAAAATGGTAAGTCGTATTTATTTTCGAGATGTTGATTTAATTGTTTTTTGTACTAAAAATCCATTACCAATTCTTCCTTTTTTGCAAGAAATTACTATTCCTATTTTATTTCAAGTCACCCTAACTCCTTATAAAAAGGATATTGAACCATGTGTCATCGATAAAACAAAAATAATAGAAGGAATAAAAAAATTATCTCAAGTTCTTGGAAAAGATAAAGTATATGTCCGCTATGATCCAATTCTTTTAAACCAAAATTATACGATAGAGTATCATAAAAAAGCGTTTGAAAAATTGTGTTCTTTATTAGATGGTGTGGTAGAGCATATTATTATTTCCTTTGTTGATTCATATAAAAATGTTTTAAAAAATCAAAGTACAATGCAATTAAAAACAATTACGGAAGAAGAGATGAAAAAGATTGGGAGTCTCTTTGGAAAAATAAGTCAAGAACATCATATTCAAGTAGAGCTTTGTTATGAACAAATTGATTTAACTAAATATGGTATTTTAAATACACCTTGTGTTTCTAAAGAACAAGTATATGAAATGACAAAGAAAAAATTTCCTAAATGGAAGGCCAGAAATTGTGGTTGTGTGGAAATGGTAGATATAGGTTCTTATAATACATGTTCGCATTTTTGTAAATATTGCTATGCAAATTACGAAGAAAAAAGAATAAGAGAAAATCAAAAAAAACATGATGTTTCTTCTACTTTATTGGTCGGTCATATAACAAACAAAGATGAAATAAAAGTCCGTCAAAAATAAATTATCAATTCTTTACATAAAATTAGTAGGGAGTTGATTTTTTGAATTACAAATATTATTACGACAATGTAAACGGAAAAGATGATTATGGTTTAAAATATATAAATGAGGAAGGAGAGGCTTATAAGTGTACAAAATATAAGTATCAGTTTCCACCTCAGCATCAAGATAGACAACCAGGGTTTGAATATGTTATGAGACCTCGTCCTATTTTTGACAATCTAAATTATAAAGCAGCAGGAAAGTTGAAAGATAAAGTAGCGATTATTACAGGAGGAGATTCTGGTATAGGAAGGGCTGTTAGTATTGCCTATGTAAAAGAGGGTGCAAAGGTTGTTATTGCTTACCTAAATGAACACGAGGATGCCTTAGAAACAAAACGTTATATTGATTCGTTAGGTGGAGAATGTTTACTTTTAAATGGTGATCTTAAAGAAAAAAGTTTTTGTGAAAAAATTGTGGAAGAAACAATGAATTGTTATGGAAAAATTGATATTTTAGTCAATAATGCTGGAGTCCAATACCAACAAAAAAGTTTACTTGATATTAGTGATGAGCAATTTGATTATACAATGAAAACAAATATTTATTCTATGTTTTATTTAACAAAATGTGCTTTAAAAGAAATGAAACCAGGTTCTTCTATTATTAATTTGACTTCTGTTACAACCTTTTATGGAGAACCTGAACTTATCGATTATGTAACGAGTAAAGGTGCAATTGTTGGGTTTACGAGAAGCCTTGCCACAAATTTAGCGGATAAAAACATAAGAGTTAATGCTGTTGCCCCAGGATACTTTTGGACTCCTTTACAACCTGCTTGTTGGGATGAGAAAAAAATACCAACACTAGGTGCCGATGCTCCAATGAAAAGAGCTGGTGAAACTTTTGAACTGGCTCCAATCTTTGTTTATTTAGCAAGTAGTGATTCTTCTTACACAACAGGACAAGTAATGCATGTAAATGGTGGATTGTATAAAGGATAGATTTACAATGAGTTAACTAAAAAAATTGCATTTTTAAAATTCATTCTTTATAATAAAATTAAGGAAGGTGTATAAAATGGATAACAGAGTAGAAGAAACATTACAATTAAGTGTAAATATCGACCATAGAATAGCAGCATTAATCGATAAAGTCTTTGTATCTTCATTATCGCCAGAAGAAAAAATGGATTATATTCATGAATGTACTTTAATACGTGAAGGAATTAAAGAGATGAATAGCAATCTGATTAAAATGAATATTCCTGAAGAAAAACAAATGGAGTATTTAGGCGCTAACAATAAAATGAAAGAAAACCTTTTAACGAATAGAGATTATTTATTAAGTGCTTTATCGAAACAAAAAGCAAATAATGAAGAAACTATTAGAAGCGAAGATGATTTACCACCAATTCTTTAGGAAGTAACAACTTCCTTTTTTTAGTTGGAGTCATTTTAGAGTCACAAAATAAAAATATACTTATTTTAGAAAGGAAGTTTTATTGATGGAAATTGTAAGAGTCGAAAATTTATGTAAGACTTATACGAATGGAGAAAATAAAATAAATGCTGTAGATCATATTTCTTTTTCCGTTGAAAAAGGAGAGTTTGTGGCAATTGTCGGAGCAAGTGGAAGTGGAAAATCAACTCTTTTGCATTTACTAGGAGGAGTGGATCGTCCAACTAGTGGGAAAGTCTTTATTGATAACAAAGACATCTATGCTTTAGATGATGATGCTCTAGCTATTTTTAGAAGAAGAGAAATAGGAATTATTTATCAATTTTATAATTTAATTCCAATATTAAATGTTTTAGAAAATATTTTGCTTCCCTGTGATTTAGATAAAAAAAGTGTGCCTAAGTCTCGTATTGATGAAGTATTAAAAACTTTAAATCTTGAAAACCGCCTAAACCATTTACCAAATGAATTATCAGGAGGTCAACAACAAAAGGTTTCTATAGGAAGAGCAATTATTAATAATCCTGCTTTAGTTTTAGCGGATGAACCAACGGGAAATTTAGATTCCAAAGCAAGTGATGAAATTGTTTCTCTTTTAAAGATGTCTAATCAAAAATTTAAGCAAACGATTATTATGATTACGCATGATTTAGAAATTGCTAAATATGCCGATCGCATTATTACCATCGATGATGGTAAAATTATAAAGGACGAGAAAGACGTATGAATGTATTAAAAAAATTAACAAAGAGAAACTTAAGTCTTAATAAAAAAAGAACCATTATGACGGGTATTGGGATTGTTTTATCGACCGCTCTCATTATATGTGTTGCTGGAATGGTGACAAGTTTTCAAGGCACTATTATTGAAAGCACCAAAAAAAGTGAAGGGAATTATCACGCTGAAATTAAAAATATGAATAGAGTAGATGCTCTAGCCCTTTTAGAAAACCGCAATATTTTAGATTATTATCTTACTAGTGAAATTGGATATGCTAAAATTCCTTCTATCAATCAAGCAAAACCTTACTTATATCTAATGGGGTATGATGAAAAAGCCCTTCATAATTTAGGAATTTCTGTAGTGGAAGGAAGATATCCTAAAAATTCTAGTGAACTTATTATGAGCAATCATGTTTTAGATAACGGAGGGATTTCCTATCATTTAGGAGATACCATTACGTTAGAGGTTGGAGAAAGACAAAGTTTTGATGGTATAACGCTTCATCAAAATAATCCGTTTCAAAATGAAGAAGAGGATGCTTCTCATAACGAAAAAATCATCAATTTAGAAAAGAAAACTTATACGATTGTGGGATTTATGGAACGTCTTTCTTATACGCATGAAAGTTATAGTGCCCCTGGCTATACTGCCATTACTTATCAAGATAATATAGATAAAAATATAAATGCTTTTTTGCTTTATAAAAATCCTAAAAATTACCTACAGTACACCAAAGAAATTTCAAATAATAAATATGACTACGACTACAATCATGAATATTTAAGATTTTTAGGGGTTACCAAAAGTTCTACCATGAGAGCCCTTTATAATGTAGCTGCCGTGGTAATTGCCATTATTATTCTATCCAGTGTTTTTGTTATTAAAAATAGTTTTGCTATTTCAATTACAGAAAAATATAAAATGTATGGAATGCTTCGAAGTGTTGGAGCAACCAAAAAGCAAATTAAGAAAAATGTCTTGTATGAAGGATTTCTTATCGGTTTAATTGCTATTCCTTTAGGTATTCTTTGTGGAATACTGGCTATTGTCATTTTACTATTGATTTTAAATATTTTATTAAAAGATTTGTTAGGAAATATTAAGTTTGTTTATAGTGTTCCTCTATTTGCAATTTTATTATCCATTCTTTTAGGAAGTATAACCATCTTTTTATCCACAATCTTTACGGCTCGTAAAGCTTCTAAAATTACCGCGATTGAAGCTATTAGAAGCAACAACGATATTAAAATTAAAGGTAAAAAATTAAGAACACCTAAAATCATCAAAAAATTATTTTCAACGGGTGGGGTCATTGCTTATAAAAATTTAAAACGCAATAAGAAAAAATATCGTACAACCGTGATTTCGATTATCGTTTCGGTTTTTATCTTTATTGCTTTATCCTCTTTTATTACATTTGGTTTTAAAATGTCCAATATTTACTATATGAATTTATCCTATAATATGACGATTTCAGATGGCTTACGTAATGAAAATACCGATATGGAAGAAATCATTGAACACTTAAAAACCATTAGCGGGATGGAAGAAATTGACCATTTTAGTTTAACTCGCTCGGATATCATCAGTGTTGATCCATCCCATTTATCCGATTTTGGCAACAACGTCTATCGTCATTTAGGAATGAAGCCCGAAAAAAGTGAAATAAATATCACCGTTTTTGCTTTAGGAGAAGGGGAATACCAACGATATTTAAAAGAACTTGGCTTAAACAATGAAGCAAATCGTCGCAAAGGAATTTTAATTGATGATTGGCAAGAAAATTATGAAAAGAAATTATATTTAGGGAATATGTTCAATTTTAAAAACAATGAAATTTTAACAGGAAAAATTAATGATAATCAAGATTTTCAAATTGAAATTATCCGAAGTGATAAAAGACCAATGGGTTTAGAGAACTATAATGCCATGGATGGTATTCTAATTGTAAGCGATGAGGTCATGGATACCTATTTTCACCCAAGAAGCGCATATCTTTATGTCGAAGCGAAAGATGCAGATGCTCTAGAAATAAAACTAAATACTTTGCAAAAAGAAAATCCAGATTTTAAATATTTATCGATCAATAACTTAGAAAAAATGGTCGAAGAAGAAAATACCATCGTTTTAGTCATCTCTATCTTCTTATATGGCTTTATCACTGTCATTTCTTTAATTGGCATTACCAATATCTTTAATACCATTACGACCAATATGAATTTACGAAGTAAAGAATTTGCGATGCTTAAAAGTATTGGAATGACCAATCAAGAATTTAATCGCATGATTCGTTTAGAAAGTATCTTCTATGGCTTTAAATCATTAATTATTGGAATTCCTTTAGGTATTATTGGTTCTTATTTGATTTACTTAAGTATAAGATCAGGTATTGAAATGCCTTACGAACTTCCAATAAAAGCAATCCTTCTTGCCATTTTATTTGTAAGTTTTATGATAGGTCTTATTATGAAGTATTCTTTAAGTAAAATTAATAAACAAAATATTATCGAGACAATACGAAATGATAATATATAGAAAAAGCATTTTAAAAGAGATGTTTTTTCTCTTTGTGATATAATTACTTTAGGTGATTTTTAATGATTTTCATACTTGCAATTCAAATTTTTATTATATTTATTTTAGTTCTTAATTTATTATTAAATTTTATAGAAAATGTGAAACTAAAAAGTGAAATTGAAATAATCGATAATGAAAACAAAGAATATAGTTATTTATTAAATAATAAAGGAAAGTGATTATGAAAACAATATTACTCATTGAAGATAATGAAGAGATTATAAAGGGATTAGATTATTTGTTTTTGCAAAATGAGTTTTTACTTTTGACAGCAAAAAATTATGCTCTTGCTAAAAAAATGATAATGGAAAAAGAATATGATTTAATTTTATTAGATGTTATGCTTCCAGATGGAGATGGTTTTTCACTTTATAAAGAAATGAAACCGAATATTCAAGTACCCGTCATTTTTTTAACAGCTAAAGATTTAGAAGATAATATTGTTTATGGTTTTGAACTTGGGGCAGTCGATTATATTGTAAAACCTTTTCACAATCGTGAACTTATATTACGAATTCATAATGCCTTAAAATACAGTAAAAAAGAAGAAAAAGTAGTTTCTATTAAAGATGTAACTATCTATTTAGATAGTATGAAAGTATTAAAAGGAAAAAAAGAAATTTTTTTTACAGCTTTAGAATATAAAATCTTGTTTTTACTTATTAAAAACAAAGGACGTATTGTTCCTAGAGAAACTCTTATGAAAATTATTTGGGAAGAAAATGAGCATTTTGTAAATGATAATACTTTAACTGTCTATATTAAAAGAATAAGGGAAAAGTTAGGGATATCTTGTATAAAAACAATTAAAGGATTAGGATATAAAGTGGAATGTCTATGAAAAATGAAAGAATAAAATTAATAGGTATTGGTTGTCTTTTTTGTCTCACATTTAGTTTACTAGGCTTTATTTTAACAAAATATGAGTATAACAAGTATAAAGAAAGTATAAATCAATATCTTTATAATTTAATTAATGTGTTACAAGAAAAATATCCAAATTTAACAGACAATGAAATAGTATCTTTATTAAATCAAACGAAAAAATCTTCTTTACCAAAGAATTTAAAAAAATATGGTCTTAATGAAACTTCTTCTTTATTGCTTTCTATAGAAAAAGAGTACAAAACGCAGCAAACTCTAGTATTAGGATTTACTCTTTTCATAACACTAACTTTCTTTTTCTTCTTCTTTTGGTATTTTTATCGCAAAGAAAAAGCCCTAAGAGATCTTACTAATTACATGCAAGAATTAAATCAAAAAAATTATCAGTTAGGGATTGAATTAAATGGAGAAGGAGAAATTTCTTTGCTTCGAAATGAAATTTATAAAACAACCATCATGCTTCGTGAGGAGAGCGAACTGTTAAAAAATGACAAAGAAATTTTAAAAGACTCTATTGCCGAAATTTCTCATCAATTAAAAACACCTCTTACTTCTATTTTAATTTTACTGGATAATATTTTAGATAATCCAAATATGGAGGAAGAAACAAGAAGAGATTTTATTCACGATGTTTACAATCAAGTTGAAAATATTCATTTTTTAATTGTTTCGCTTCTAAAAACGGCTAGGTTGGATGCCGATGTAGTAAACTTTAAGCAAGAAAATATTCCTGTTTCTAAAATGTTTAATATGGTTTTAAAAAATTTAAATACTTTATCGAAACAAAAAGGAATTAACTTTAAAATAGGAGGAACAGAAGAAGCCATTATAAAAGGTGATCTACATTGGGAAATAGAAGCTTTTACAAACTTAATTAAAAATGCTATTGAGTATTCAAGTGAACTTGGAACTATTTCCATTTTGGTTGAAGATAATTCTTTATATACAAAAATCAAAATTATAGATGAAGGAAAAGGAATGAGTAAAAAAGATATAAAAAATATCTTTAAACGTTTTTATAAAGGGGAAAATAGTCATAGCGATAGCATGGGCATTGGTTTATTTTTAGCTAAGAAAATTATCGAAAAAGATGGAGGAGTTATTACGGTCACAAGTGAACTTGGTAAAGGTACAACCTTTGAAATTAAATATTTAAAATTGAATTAGCTAAAAATATGTGACTAGAAAAAAATTAAATGAAAAGCAATTCTAATATGAAGTAAAAGGACTAAAGAACTCTATCTATAAAAAATAATTCTCATATAGAGTATAAATTATAAAGAAATATCTACAATTTGATTAAATAAAATTTTATCTTGGTTTGCCAAGATAATTTTTTTATAAGTGGTATCAATCGATAGAATAGTAGAAGTAATACTTTTTATATAGCCACTTTTGTAAATTTTTAATGTTACTTTTTCTTGCTCATAAAAAGCCTCAATTAATTTTTCTTCAATTTCTTCCATTTGTTCTTTAGAAAGAATGGGTTTTTTAACTTTTCTTTTTTCATATAAAATACTTTCTACCACACTTTTACTATTTACTAAACTATCAAATGGAAGCCATTTTATAATTCCTCGATCTTTATTCATGATGTCCTCCTATTTTTTGATTTCTTTCTTTAGCGGTCGAATCTTCTAATAAACTAGAAGCTTTGAGTAAACTATTTTTACCAAATTTTTGTTTTACCTCATCAATGGCTTTATTCATTTCTTCTTTCTTTTTAGTATTTTCATAATCTTCAAATAAATTTAATTGCATTCCGCTTTGTTTTTCTAAATCACTACAACTAATACTTATTTTTCGAATGGGTAAATCTTCATAATAACGATCAAAAAGTAAAAAGCAGACCTTTTTAATCGTTTCTTCGTCATTTGTGGCAACTTCTAGTTTTTGATGATGATAAAAACCTCCTTGTACGGCTTTAGAATATCCAATACCCAGGCCAATTGTTTTGGTAACATAATTATTAGCTCGAAGACGGGACCCTAAAACGCTTACCATTTCTTCAATAATGAGTTTAGCATTTTCACCGTAGTAGTCTTTAAATAAAACTTGACTATGACTAAAAGATTTTTCCCTTTTTTGGTTTTTAAAATCACTAATTCTCGAGGTATCGATTCCATTCGCATGATTCCATAATTCTAAACCCATAACCCCAAATTTATCCTGTAACTTATTTTTATTATATAAAGCTAAATCTTTCATACTAAAAATACCTAAAGCATTTAAACGTTTTTCCATACGAGATCCAATCCCCCACATTTCGGATAGAGGGGATATTGCCCACAACTTGGTTTTGATATCTTCTTCTGTCCATTTGGCAATACAATTCGGCATGTGTTTGGCTTCAATATCCATAGAAACTTTTGCAAGAAGCATATTAGGACCAATGCCACAAGTTGCTGTAAGTCCCGTTTTTTCTTTAATGGTATTTAATATAGTAAGAGCAAGTTCATAATCACTTTTTTTATATAATGTTAGATAATCTGTAACATCTAAGAAACACTCATCAATCGAATAAATATGTAAATCTTCTTCTGCAACAAAATCTAAATAAATACTTACAACTTCTTTTGATTTTTCTAAATAAAGTTTCATACGAGGATTTACAATGGTATATTTAATATTTTTAGGTATTTCATAAAGTCTAGTTCGTCCCTTTATTCCTTTTGATTTTAAATAAGGTGTAACAGCTAAAGTAATGGCTCCATTCCCTTGATTTTTATTAGCAATCACAAGTGGAGTAGTGAAAGGATCTAAACCTCGTTCAATACATTCACAAGAGGCAAAAAAACTTTTTAAATCAATACATAAAAAATGATGCATTTTCTCCATACACTACCTCCGAACAAATGTTTCTGTATTCATTATAACAAAGAAAAGAAAAAATAGAAACTGGAAAATATTAGAAAAAGAAGATGAATACTATTCATTTTCTTATTGCGACAAAAAATACTTTGTTTTATAATTGAAATATGAAAATAAAAAGTTATAAAAAAATGAAAAATAATACTTATAAAATTACTTTTTTAGATAATACAATATCTATTGTTTTATATGATGATGTTATTTTAAAATATAATCTTTTATTAAAAAAAGAATTATCTGAAAAAGAACTAGAGGTCATTCAAAATGAAAATCATAAATTTTCTTGTTTTTATACAGCTCTAAAATATATAAGCTTTAAAAATCGTTCCAAAGAAGAAATTAAAAAATATTTACAACAAAAAAAGTATACTGAAAATGATATAAAATATGCTATAAAATCTTTAGAAGAGCAAAAAATTATTAATGATAAAGAATATTTAAGAATGTATGTTCATGATCAATTTTTATTAACGAAAAATGGCCCTAAAAAAATTGCATATAAATTGAGACAACTGGGATTTAAAGAGGAAGAAATTAATAATGAATTAAATACTATTTGTCAGGAAGAATGGAACAATCGTTTAAAAGATGCTATAACAAAAAAGATAAAAACATATAAAAAAGAAAGTCAAAAAAAAATAAAAGAAAAGATTTTATATACCTATATAAATGAAGGATATCAAAAGGAAGATATTTTATCTATTTTAAATACATTGGTCTTACCTAAAAATACAGATTCTTTAAAAAAGGAAGCTGAAAAATTATATAAAAAATATTATTTAAAGTATCCCGAAGAATCTTTATGGTATCAAATAAAAGGTAAACTTTTAAATAAGGGATTTATTTCTTTGGAAATTGATGAAGTAATAGAAGACATAAAAAAATCATCGTATTGATGATTTTTTATTAATTTGTAATTGTTGCTTGTTGGTTTTGTGATTGAGCTTGTGCTAAAGCATTTTGAATATATTTAGCATATTGGCTTTGAATTTCACTATCAACAATTTCCATACCATATTCTTTACGTAGTGCTTGTAATGCTTTAATTGTAATGGATGAATCTTCACTTAATAAATTTTCAGATAATGTATCACGAATGGAATCTTGTACATCTTCATAGCTTGCTTTTTCTTTAGATGCTTCTCTATATATTACATGATAACCAAGTTCGGTTGTGATTACTTCGGTTGAGAACTCTCCATCCTTTAATTTAAAGGCATTTTCTAGAATTTCATCATAAGAACTTGATAAAGTTCCATTATTAATATAACCAAGAGATCCACCATCTTCTTTTGTTGATGCATCATCAGAATATTCTTTTGCAAGAGATGTGAATGTTTCTTTAACATTATCGCTTTCTTTTAATTTAGTAATAATTGTGTTGATTTTATCTTTAGCTTCATTTTCTGCATTGGTTTTTTCTTCGTCCGTTGCATCGTCACTTACATTTTTAGTAACTAAAATATGATTTACTAAAACATCTCCATAAATATTATTTTCATAATATTTTTTCATTTCTTTTTCACTTACTTGTGTTTTAGCATAATCTTTTTCCCATAAGTTTTGTAAATAATTTACATAAACATAATTACGATATCCTTCAATTGTTTGGAAAGAAGTAAAATATTGAATTTGAGCAAGTAAATCTTCTCCATAATTTTCTTCTAAAGATTTCATTGTAGAATCTGCATAATCATTGGCGCTTGCTAAATTATCCTTATACTTATCTTCCAAGATTTGCTTGTCAATAAGACTAATTAATGATTCAAGTCCATAATTATTTTTCAAATCATTATATAAATCATTAACACTTATTCCATTTCCATTACTAAAGGATACGACTGCTTCTGATCCATTACTTAAAGTAGGAATTGTTTTACCACAACCACATACCATAAAAGTACATAGTCCAAGAACTACTAATTTTTTCTTCATAAAAAATCCTCCTAAACACTCTTATTATAGCGAATTATTTAGAAAAAAACAAGAAGAACACTCACCATCTTCTAAATTTACCATACAATATTATTGAAAAGACAAATAAAGGAGGAATGAAATTATGAATAATTGTTGTGGAAACAATGGACTTGGTCCAGCAATCATACTTGTATTATTTATCCTACTTATAATCATTGTAGGGGCTTTCATTTAGTCTTTAATCATAAGGAGGTGTTCAGTTAATGAACTCTTGTTGTAAATCTCAAGGAAATTCTTGCAATAATAATCAAGGTATAAATAGTGCTTTCATAGTTATTATTTTATTCATATTATTAGCAATAATTTTTAGTGGATTCTATGCATTCTAAAAGGGAGGAACAACCTTCTTTTTTCATGTTCAAAAATAAAATCGTGCATTAAAAATTATTTGTGCTAATTTTTTTTATTGATTCATATAGTTTTTTAGGAGGACAAGCACTATATGAATATACAAGGATTAACAGAAAAAGAAGTAGTAGAAAGTCGTAAAAAATATGGAGATAATGAACTTACTAAATTACATAAAAACTCCTTTTTAAGACTTCTTTTGGAATCTTTAGGGGATCCTATTATTAAAATACTTTTAATTGCTCTTGCAGTAAAAGTTGTGATTCTTTTTAAAAGCTTTGATTGGTTTGAAACAATTGGTATTTTAATAGCTATTTTTTTAGCATCTTTTATATCAAGTATTTCTGAGTATGGGAGCGAAGCCGCTTTTGAACGTCTCTTAAAAGAAGCAAGTAAAATGAAAATAAAAGTAAAAAGAGAGAATACATTAAAAGAAATTGAAATAGGAGAAGTTGTTAAAAATGATATTGTTTTATTAAATACTGGAGATAAAATTCCTGCCGATGGTATTATTGTAAATGGTAGTCTCTATGTAGATGAATCAATGATTAACGGCGAAGCTAAAGAAACAGAAAAAATAAGTGTGAATGGCTCCATAACGGATCGAAACAAAGTTTATCGTGGCACTATTGTTTATAATGGTAATGCAACAATGAAAGTAACAGAGGTGGGAAATAATACGATTTATGGACGTCTTGCTACTGAATTACAAGAAAGTGAACCTACAAGTCCGTTAAAACTTCGCCTAAGAGGTCTTGCTAAAATTATCAGTAAAATAGGTTATGTTGGAGCTTTTCTTGTTACTTTTTCTTATCTTTTTTCGGTCATTTTTATTGCCAATCATTTTGATAAAACACTTATTTTAGCAACCATTACCAATTGGAATTTAATGTTCGATTATTTACTTTATGCTTTAACTCTCAGTGTAACGATTATTATTGTTGCTGTACCAGAAGGATTACCTATGATGATTACACTAGTTTTATCTAGTAATATGAAAAAGATGCTTAAAAATAATGTTTTGGTAAGAAGGTTAGTAGGTATTGAAACCGCAGGAAGTCTAAATGTATTACTTACGGATAAAACGGGAACTTTAACAAAAGGAAAATTAGAAGTTACAGCTTTTATTAGTGGTAATTTAAATGTTTATAAAACAATGGATAAAATACGAGAAAAAAATTTTTATAATGCAATTTATGAGTCTTTTTATTTTAACAATGAAAGTATGTTTGATGAAAATATGGAAGCAATTGGAGGAAATACTACGGATCGAGCTTTACTTAAATTTTTAGATCGAAAAGAAAGTCGATTTATAAAAATTTTAAAAAAAGAGCCCTTTAATAGTCATAATAAATATTCTTATGTAACTTTAGAAAATGATAAACATACAACTTATATTAAAGGTGCAGCAGAAAAAATACTCCCAAAATGTGAAAAATATCTGGATGAAGAAAATAGAGAACGAAGATTTGTATATAAAAGACAAATTGAAGAAAAAATAAATTTTTTAACGAAAAATGGTACAAGAGTACTTGTTATGGCTAAAACGAATGAAAAACTAGAAGATTTTGTATTTTTGGGACTGATTGCTATTAAAGATGAATTAAGACCTGAAGCAAATGAAGGAATAACTTTGATTAAAAATGCTGGTATTTCTATTATTATGATAACAGGGGATCATAAGGATACAGCAACATCCATTGCTAAAGAAGCAGGACTGATTACCAAAGAGGAAGATATTGTCTTAACAAGTGATGAACTAAATCGCTTATCCGATGAAGAAGTACTAAAAATTTATCCAAAATTGAAAGTAGTTGCTAGAGCATTGCCTAAAGATAAAAGTCGTTTAGTACGTATTTTAGAGGAACAAAATTTAGTTGTTGGTATGACTGGAGATGGCGTAAATGATGCTCCAGCTTTAAAAAAGGCCAATGTGGGATTTGCTATGGGAAGCGGTACAGAAGTTTCAAAAGAAGCAAGTGATATTGTTATTTTAGATGATAATATTCTATCTATAAGCAAAGCTATTTTATATGGCAGAACAATTTTTAAAAGCATTCGCAAATTTATTATTTATCAACTTACTTGTAATATGGGAGCCCTTTTTGTATCTATTATTGGACCTTTTATTGGCATTAATACACCAATTACGATTATTCAAATGCTTTGGATTAATATGATTATGGATACATTTGCGGGACTTGCCTTTTCTTTTGAACCTCCTTTAAAAAGATATATGTATGAACCATCTAAAAAGAAAGATGAACCTATTATGAATGGCTATATGTATAGTGAAATCATATTTACTGGCTTGTATTCAGCTCTTTTATGTATTTTATTTTTAAAATTTCCTTTTTTTAGAAATAAAATTCGCAGTGGGGATGAGTATTTAATGACAGCTTATTTTGCTTTATTTATTTTTATTGGAGTTTTTAATGCTTTTAATGCACGAACAGAAAGATTAAATTTGTTTTCTAATTTAAAACAAAATATTGTATTTATAATTACTTTTTCCTTTATTGTTCTTGTCCAAATATTTCTAATTTATAATGGAGGAGATTTATTTAGAACTTACGGTTTAACTATAAAAGAATTTCTTTTTGTGTTATTTCTTGCTTTTTCAGTTATTCCAGTCGATATTTTTCGTAAACTTTATGTTCGATACAAAAACTATGCCACAAGTGTATAGTTTTTTTCATTAAGGAAAAACGCCTTTGCTAAAATTTAGGATAAACATACTATATCCTAGGAGGTATAAAAATGTTATTTGAAAACAATGATTACAATTTTGATTATGATTTGTTAAATCTTGCTGGATTTAATTTCAATCGACCAGAATCTTTTTATAAAATGCCCGAATCCAATGGAAGATTGGTAACACCAGAAGAAGGTTTACAAAGAGGCAATATGTGGAAAGATGAATATGTTCCTTATAAAGGACTTACCTATGAAAAAGTAATTCCTACAGATGAAAAAGAAAGATTACTTTTTAAAATTATGGAAATGGAATTTGCTGTAAATGATTTAAATTTATATTTAGATTTACATCCAGAGGATAGTGAAATCTATGAAAAATTTAAAGAGTATACTATGAATTGTATTCGCCTTAAAGAAGAGTATGCTAAAAAATATGGACCACTTACTTTAAGTGATACGGTTAATAATTCATCTTATGAATGGATGAAAAACCCATGGCCATGGGAAAATAATGGAGGTAGTATGTATGTTTAAATATATGAAAACGTTAAATTATCCAATAAATATTAAAAAGAAAGATTTAAAGATGGCCAAATATATGTATACCCAATTTGGAGGCGCTAACTCTGAACTTGCTGCTGCTCTACGTTATTTCAGTCAAAAATTTTCTATGCCTGATGAAAAAGGAAAAGCTCTTTTAAACGATATAGCAACTGAAGAACTTGGACACGTTGAAATGATTTGTACAATGATTAAGCAACTTACCAAAGGAGCAAGTGTAGAAGAATTAAAAATGGCTGGATTAGGAGATTTTTACTCTGAACATGGAATGGGAGTATATCCTGCCAATGCGAGTGGTGAACCATTTACTGTTACTTACTTTTCTGTAACAGGAGATCCAATTGCAGATTTATCAGAAGACATGGCAGCGGAACAAAAAGCAAGAGCTGTTTATGAAAACTTAATTGAATTAGCAACAGACAAAGATGTTTTAGCACCATTGCTATTCTTAAGACAAAGAGAGATTGTGCACTTTAATCGTTTTAAAGAATTATATGAACATTATAAAAAGAAAGGTTATTAAGCCTTTTTTTGTTTAACTTTATCTTATCCTTTTTTGTCCTATTTTAAAAGTTTTGCCAAGTTTTGTCGAAAGCCTTGCAAAGAGAAAAAGAAACTTTATAATAGCAGAACAGATTCATTCAAAAAGGGGTTTT
>CANRBV010000017.1 GCA_947628965.1 uncultured Bacilli bacterium
AAATCCTTTTTCTTTTTGGCTTTTTTTCTTTCTTTTCTTCATTTCTTTTGCTCCTTATATTATTTTCATTATAGCTTGTTTTTTTTATATTTGCAAATCATATAAAGTTTAAAAAAAAATAAAATATTGCTATTTTACTTTTTTATTTTTTTTCTTTGTAGAATTTTTATTAGAATTATTTACTCTTGCTCTAAGATTACTTATAAATAAGTAAACTATCACAATAAGTCCAAATAAATAGATTGCATACTTTAAAATATTCTTATTTTCTTTTTTGTCTTCTTTTTGATTTTCTACATTTTCTGTTTTTTCTTCTTCTTTATTTTCATTATTCTCTTCCGTTGAAATAGTTGGAGAACCACTTTCCGTTTTATTATTACTTGGTTCTTCTGTTATTGCATCAGGATTCTTATTTGAATTGTTTGTATTATTAGAAGAATTATTTTGATTTTGAGTTGTATTTACTGAAGAAACATTACTTGAACTATTATTTTTATTCGTTGATGTATTAGTTGTACTACTATTTGAACTTGATGCACTATTTCCAAAATTTGTATTTTCGTTAATCAAATGAAATATATAAGTTATTTTAGATATTCCATCTTCTGCTGTAATGGTTAGTTTACATGTATCTGCAAAGATACTGCACTTTTCACTAGTAAATTTCTGATTATTACTATTTATTTCAAATGTGAAATAAATACTTTCAGCATTTTTATCCACTTTTAAATTATACTCTCTTACATTTGAATTAAATGCTGTTTGCAAAGTACCACCATGAACTACTAAATTGGATATTGAAGCATCGCTTGATACTATCGGTGGATTACTCGCTTTATTTTTTCTTGTCACTGTAACTGTATAAGTTTTAGTATTTCCTGCTTCTGCTTTTACAATGATCTTGCATGTATTTAATCCTACATTTAAAGCACATGTTGCTCCTGATACAATGGCTTTCTCATTATTTGGTACAGCTTTAAATGTAACACTACTAATATTATTTTCCACATTTGCACTATATAATTCTAAAGCTGAGTCAAAACTTGGCGAAAGAACTCCACTACTTATGCTTAAACTTTTTAAAGTTGCATCCTTACTTAATAAGCAAGTTTGATTGTATTTATCTTTAGATACTAAAGAACCATTTTCTCCAAAGTAATTATTATACATATCGACACTGCATTTATTTATTCCATAATTCAAATTAGAAACTTTATAGTAGCTATCATCGGTAATTTTTACTTCAAAAGTTGCTATTTTATAATTGCCACTACTTTTTCCATCATGATAAAAATAAAAGTGGTTGTTTTTTCCTGTGGCATTTTTCCAACCAGAAGCCATTGTTACACTTGTTATAGTTGCATTTGGAGTAGATAAATCTCCTGTAATATAATTTAAGCTCACATCTTCAGCAGTTAATGTAAAAGTATAAACATTTTTGGATTTCTGAGTTGGATTGTTAAAACGGATTTCTCCTGCATAGACAAAAATTGGTATTAAAAAGTAAATTATTGCTATTATAAATAAAAATTTATTTTTTTTCATTATATTTCCCCCTATCTAATAAGCAAACTTTCTGTATCCTTCATTTCTTTTGGTCTTGCTATATCCATATAATCAAGAATTGTTGGTGCAATATTTGTTAAATCACCTTCCTCTTTCAATTTTACGCTTTTATCTACCAAAATAAATGGTACTTTAGATAGCGTATGCGTTGTTACTTTATTGTTTTCATTATCTAACATCATATCTGCGTTTCCATGATCCGCCGTCACAATCACTCTATAAAAATTATTTTCGGCTTCTTCTAATAATTTTCCTAAACAGATATCAACAGTCATAATAGCTTTTACTGTGGCGTCAAAATTTCCTGTATGACCTACCATATCTGGATTAGCAAAATTTACTAGAATAAAGTCCATGTCTTTTTCCATACAAGCCACTGTCTTTTTGGTAACTTCGACCGCACTCATTCTAGCGTCTTCATCATAAGTTTTTATTTTTAAAGATGGTACTAATATTTTTGTACAATTCTCAATAGTTCCATTATATTCACCATCAAAGAAATAGGTAACATGGGCATATTTTTCAGTTTCAGCTATCCTAGCTTGGGTTAATCCTAATTTTGATAAATAAATACCAAGTGGGTTTTCAACTATTTTTTCTTCTAAAAAAGATACCGTTTTTATATTTGCATCTATTGGAACAAAAGAATAAACATCCAAATTTCGATAGTTTACCACCGAGAAATTATTATAATTTTTATTTGTAAAACAGTCAAGTATTTGTTTTGCACGATCGGTTCGATAATTCATCCAAATTAAAATATCATTCTCTTTTATTATGCCGTTTTGATCACACAATATGGGAGGCAAAAACTCATCGGTAATATTTTTGGAATAACAGGCTTCCAAAGTTTTTTCAATATTTCTTATTAAATTTCCTTTCCCTTTAGCCACTAAATCATAATATATTTTAGTTCGATCTAATTTATTATCGCGATCCATAGCGTAGTATCTTCCACAAAGAGTAGCAATTCTTCCAACTTTTAATTCGTTAATTCTATCTTCTAAAATTTTAATGTACGAATAAGCAGCTGTTACTTTAGTATCACGACCATCTGTAATTAGATGAAAATAAATTTTTTTTATTCCATCTTGAACTAAATGTTCATAAAGTTTTAAAAAATGATTCATATCAGAATGTACTCGGCCATCACTAAATAATCCCATAATATGGACAGCTCTTTCCGTATTTTGGCAACTTTCAAGTAATTTTTGATAACTTTCATTTTCATTAATTTGATTGTCTAAAAAATCATGAATGCGATCAATGGATTGCACAAGCTTTCGACCAGCACCAATTGTCATATGGCCTACTTCACTATTTCCAAACTGACCTTTTAAAAGACCAATCGGTTCTTCGGAAGCCCATAAAAGGGCATGAGGGTAATTTTCCCACAATTCATTAAAATTTTTGGGATTGGCTTCCTTTATTGCATTCCCATGTTTTTCTTCGCGATAGCCAAAGCCATCTAAAATAATCGTTAATATTTTTTTCATAATATCACCCGATAGTCTCATTATACTATTAAACCATTAAAAATACAAATTATCGATTTTTAATCTTGATAGCCTTTTGTTTTATATTTTGGACATTTTATATACGCCTTATAATCAAATACTGTTTTGTTTTTGCTGATAATTGCATAACCATCGCATTTTTCATCATTAACTTCTAAATTTGTTAAATAACCTCCCTCTATTAATAAAGAGGCTTCTGTTTTTAAAGATTGCTTTTCATCTGGATATAAAAATTTTTCATCAATATATCGCATTTCAGCTTTGACAAGTTTTTGTTCTAAATCTTTATAAACCGCTACCTTATTTTTATAGGAAAAACCAAAAATAAGTAATAGGGTAAAAAGACCTACTACAATCATTCCCCAAAGAATATACATTTTTTTCATTTTATTCATTTTCACACCATTTTCCACTCTTTAAATTCTCGAGTAACATATTTTGGGCATTTTATATACGCTTCTGATTCTAATTGTTTTCCATTTTTCTTCACTAAAGCATAGCCATCGCAATTTTCATTTTTATTTAAAATTAAATCTTCTTTTTCTAAAAAATGATAATAAATCAAGTTACTAATAGGAATAGTGATTTCTTTTGTTCCAATATTTCCTTGATAATAACCATCTACGTAATTTAAGGCTGAATTGCGTATTTTTTGTTCGATCGTCTCCACAGTTACATTTTGAAGAGCGTATCTTTTTTTCGTTTCTTTACTATTTCTAAATTGATAACAATTAAATAAACCAAATAAGAGTGCAATTAATAAAATTGCACTGCTAACAATCATTTTACTTAATCCCCAACCATTCTTGTTTAAAACCATAAGTAAAAACCACCCATCATTGGATATTAATCGCACTGTCTTTCTTGAATAAAGAATGGCCCAAATTCCGTTGCTTTTAAACATTTACGATTATAATAAATTGTTTTATAGCCTAATCCAACACAAGTCGTATTCGTTCCATCCTCATATTCCGTTATCTTTTCCTTTAAACAATAAACGGGTTTTTCACCTTTCTTTACTTGAAAATAATCAACAAATACTAAAATTATCCACAAAAATATTAATATTAAAACTAAAGCTTTTAAAATCGTAATAATTGTCTTTTTCATATCCTTCACCTATTTTAATTATATAGAACACTTAACTAAATTTCAAGAATTTTTAGGATGACTTTTAAATTTTTTTCAAAAAAAAGTAGAAAATTCTACTATTCTACTTTTTACTTAGGCTAATTCAATTTCAGCTCCAGCTTCTTCAAGTTGTGCTTTAATTTGATCGGCTTCTTCAGCAGGAATATTTTCTTTAACATTTCCACCGTTATCAGCAAGTGCTTTAGCATCTACAAGACCAAGACCAGTAATATCTTTTAATAATTTAATAACTTGGATTTTATTTCCGCCAGCATTTTTTAATACTACTGTTTTGGTACTAGAACCAGCATCAGCGGCTTCTGCACCTGCTGCTGGTGCAGCAGCAGCTGCTACAGCTGTAGGATCAATTCCTAATTCCTCTTTCATTCCATCAACTAATTCTTTTACTTCTAGAATAGTCATTTCTTTTAAAGCACTTATAAATTCATCTTTTGTTAATTTTGCCATTTTTCTTTCCTCCTTAATTATTTTTTTCTAATTGTTCAGCATAAAGGTTTAAACCAATAGCTAAATCTCTAACATATTGCATCATACCACCAGCAAGCATTGTAAGTAATCCATCTCTAGATGGAATTGCTGCATATTCACGAATTGTATTAATATCTGCAACATCGCCACTAATAATACCAACGCGTATATCAAGTAGCTCATTATCTTTTGCAAAATCTGAGATAACTTTGATTGGTTCTAGTAAGTCTTTACCAAAAAGTATTGCATTTGGTCCTTCTAGAAATCCTTCTAAATTAAGATTCAAATCCTCTAATGCTCTTTTAAGCAAAGTGTTTTTATATACTTTGACTTCTGCATTCGCATCTCTTAATTTGTTTCTTAAACTACTCAAATCAGAAACGGTTAAGCCTTGATATTGAAATAAAATAACAGATTCACTATTTTTAATTTTATCTTCAATCTCTGCCACAATTTCTTTTTTTTCATTAAGAACTTTTTGACTTGCCATATATTCCTCCTTTTCGTTAATAAGAAAAGCTCTTTTTGGGGAAAAGAGCTTATAAATATAAGTTACTTACTTTTCCCTCGGTAGGATAATTAAGACTAAAATCCCCTACTGTCTTTGGTAATCAGGCTTTTCTATAACGTATTATATTAAACATTTTTTTAAATGTCAAAAGAATTTTTATCTATTCTTATTCCAGGACCCATTGTAGAAGCAATTGTAATAGAATTAATAAATTTTCCTTTAACACTAGCTGGTTTCAATTTAGAAATAGTACTAATTATGTATTCTAAATTTTCTTTTAATTTTGTTTCATCAAAAGAAACTTTTCCAACTACGCTATGAATGTTTCCAAAAGTATCGGTTTTAAAACTTACCATACCTTTTTTAACATCACTAACAGCTGCTGCCACATTAGTTGTAACTGTATTTGTTTTAGGATTTGGCATTAAACCTTTAGGTCCTAAAATCATACCTATTTTACCTAATTCTGGCATCATATCTGGAGTAGCAATAATGATATCAAAATCAAACCAATTTTCCTTTTGAATTTTTTCAATCATATCTTTTTCTCCAACATAATCAGCCCCTGCATTTTTAGCAGCATCTGCTTGGGCACCTTTAGCAATTACTAAAATTTTCTTAGATTTTCCTGTACCATTTGGAAGTACTAAAGATCCTCTTAATTGTTGATCTGCTTTTTTAGGATCAACATTTAATTTAATAGCAATATCCACACTACTATCAAATTTAGTAATTGAAGTTTCTTTAACTAATTTTATTGCTTCTTCAACGGAATATTCTTTATTCTTTTCAAGTTTTTTAGAAGCTTCCACATATTTTTTCCCAAACTTCTTCATATATTTCCTCCTAACTGTGGTTTATTAGCGGATTTTTTTTATTTTTAAAATTATTCTTCTGTAGCTGTTTGTTCTTCAGCTTCATCATTAGCAACAGGAACTTCGACATTTCCACTTGCAAGTTCTTTTGCTTCTTCTTCCATTACAGCTAATTCTTCATCACGGCGTGCCATTTCTGCCTCATGTTCTTGCGCTTCTTTAGCTTGTTCTTCAAGCTCAGCATCATTAACACCTTTGATGGCTATTCCCATATTTCTAGCAGTACCTGCAACAATGTTCATCGCTGCATCTATATCATAAGCATTTAAATCAGGCAATTTTGTTTCTGCAATATTTCTTAACTCATCTTTAGTAATTGTAGCAACAATTTCGTTTGCGCCTTTTTTACTACCTTTTTGAATTTTAGCAACTTTTTTAAGTAGGAATCCAGCTGGTGGAGTTTTAATAACAAAATCAAAGCTTCTATCATCATATACAGAGATTTCTACTGGTAACACATCGCCCATTTTATCTCTTGTTTGTTCATTAAAACGAGAGCAGAAATCTTGAATATTTATACCAACAGGTCCTAAACATGTTCCAACGGGTGGAGCAGGTGTGGCCTTTCCAGCTTCAATTTGTAATTTTACTTTCTTTACGATTTCTTTTGCCACGAAAAACACCTCCTATAAAAATATTTCTCGTTAGTGGTCTAGGGCAAATCCGCATTTCCCTCCCACAAACTATGCAATATACAACATAATATATGCAATTGCACTTAAGATAATAGCATAAAAAAAGTGTATTCGCAACCCTTTTTTACTTACTATTTAAATAACTAAAAAAAATGACTACATGAATTCACAGTCACTTTTTTCTACTATTTACTTACTTGATAAAGTTCTACTTCTACAGGAGTTTCTTGTCCAAATAAATCAATTAAAACATTTAAACGATTATTTTCTAAATCAATGGTATCTATTGTTCCCATCATACCTTTAAATGGACCATCAATTACATTGACTTTATCTCCCACTTTAAGTTCTGATTCAGCATCAACTCTGCTCATTCCCATATTTACTAAAATACGGTCAATTTCTTGAGGTTGTAATGGTGTTGGTTTTGCACCTTTACCAGATGAACCAATAAAACCTGTAACACCTGGAGTATTACGAACAGCATACCAAGCTTCGTCACTCATAATCATTTCAACAAAAACATATCCTGGAAACATTTTTTTCTTTTTGGTTTTTTCAACACCATCTTTTACTTCTGTTTCGGTAATTTCAGGAATAATGACGCGAAAAATATTATCTTGCATTCCCATTGATTCTGTTCTTGCTTCTAATTTTTCCTTTACATTTTCTTCATGTCCTACATAAGTTGTAACAACATACCATAACTTATCCATTAATTGAACACTCCTTTAACGACAGATAATCCTAAATCTAATACTTGAAAGAATACCATTAAAACAATGCAAAAAATTAATGTTGCAACAGAATATTTTAATATTTCTTTTTTGCTAGGCCAAGTCACTTTTTTAAGTTCTGCCTTTATCCCCTTTAGCATTCCCTCTTTCTTTTTTTTACTTTGTTTTTTTACTTGCTTCTTACTTTGTTTTTTTTCTACCTTTGATTCTTTTTTTTGCTCTTTCTTTTTCATTTAAAACGCCTCTTTTTTCCAAATAAAAAACACTTTCGTGTTTCGTTAAAACTAATGTAACATACTTAAATACAAATTGCAAGAAAATTTAGCACTACTTTTTTATATTCCGAACATATTCTTCTTTAAAATTAATTCGTTTCTCTGCTTTTTAAAATATCTTTTACTTTGCTTTTTATTCGTTGAATTGCGTTATCAATTTGTTTTGGAGATTTCCCAAGTACTTTGGCAATATCTTGATAAGTTAAACCAGAAACCAAAAGTTTATATACTTCGTATTCACTTGAAGATAAAGACTTTTCAATAAAATCCAATAATTCATCAAATTCTTCATCTTTCGTAATATTACTTAAGGGATCATTTTGATTATTATCGCTAATAATTTCTTTTAAAGGTAAATTATAATCTTCATAAACATGATCTAGAGATAAACTATCCAATAAAACTTGATTTTTAATTCTACCAGCTTTGCGAATTGTATTTTGCAATCTTCTATCTACACATAAAGTAATAAAAGTAGGTAGTGAAGAATTCTTTTCTTCATTAAAAGACGCTAGGGCATCCGAAAAACCAACTAAAGCCTCTTGATATAGATCTTTATATTCAAGCCCATATTTCATTGCTGAAAAAGCATATCTTTTAATAACAATATCAATGATATATTTATATTTCATATAGAGTATGTCTTTTGCATCTTCATCTTGCTCGCATACTAAAGAGTATAATTCACCATCAGAATAATCTTCGTAATTCATAAAAATCCCCCTATTTCATTTTAAATATTAAAATTCCTGCTGCTACGCTTGCATTTAAACTATTTATCTTGCCAGACATAGGAATGCTTACTTTAACATCTGTAATGCCCTCGATAATTTTACTTACTCCTTTGCCTTCATTTCCAATTACTAATACTTTCTTATCCGCATAGTCAATTTTTTCAAAATCTTCGCCTTCCATAAAGGCAGAATAAATAAAATAATTTTCTTTTTGAAGTTTTTTTAATGTTTCACATAAATTATTAACCAAAATGATATTGACTCGATCTAGAGCACCACAACTAGTTTTCATAACAATATCGTTTACCCTTACACTCCTATCTTTAGGAATGAGTATTGTTTTTACTCCTGCAGCTTCACAAGTACGAATGATAGCTCCAAAGTTATGAACATCTTCCAAATGATCTAGTGCAACAATAAAAGAACTTTCTAAAGCAACTTCTAATGAAGAATAAGAATATTCATCTATTTCAATCACAATTCCTTGATGATTTCCATTGGCCATTTTATCCAATTGATTTTTAGGGCGATAAAAATAACGAATATGATTTTGTTCTAAATAAGTTATGATTTCTTTATCGTGAAAGTTTTCCATTAGATAAACTCGCCTTATTTTTTTTATATCTATATCTTTTAAAACGTTTTTTCCATAAACTAACAATTCTATCACCTCTAAATAAAGATTTCTTTGCTTTCTATTATATATCTTTTTTATTTAATTGGATATCATAAATTTCAGTAATATACAAAAAAAGAGTTTTTTTATTTCTCCTATTTATAATATAATAAAATTGTAAAATATTAAATATTATGTTAGAGTAATAGTCACTGAATTTTTAAATTGTTTTAATTTGGAACCTAATAGGAGGAACGAATATGAATACAGAGGAATTATTTATTAATTCTAAATTACCGAAACCATTACCTGAAGAGGAATTACAAAATTTAATTAAAGAGGCAAAAAATGGTTCAAAAGAAGCTAGAGATAAATGGATAATTCACAATATTAAATTGGTTATGTATGAGCTAACGACCAAGTTTCAAAATGTAGATTATGATAAAAAGGAATTAGTATCTATTGGCATCTTAGGATTAATAAAAGCAATCGATACTTATGATTTATCAAAAGGAGTTAAATTTTCGAGTTATGCTACTAGATGTATTGATAATGAAATTTTAATGTTTTTAAGAAAATTAAAAAAGAGTAATAATGTTGATAGTTTAGATAAAGTTGTTTTTCATGATAAGAATGGCCATAATTTTAAATTGGAAGATTATCTTAGTGATGACAGAGATTGGCTAGAAGAAAAAGAAACTCTAATTTTAAATATAGAAATTTATAAACTTATAAGAGAAAGTATAAAAAATTTACCTGATAGAAATAGAGAAATTATTATGCTATATTTTGGCTTTTACAACGATCAAATTTATACACAAGAGCAAATTGCAGCTAAAATGAATATTTCTCGCCCTTATGTTTCAAGATTAATTACTAGAATTGTTAAACAAATAGGCAAAACATTAGAGTCTAAAGGTTTAATAGAATTACATTCTAATCCAAATGAGAAACCCAAAAAGGATAAAAATGAATCGAAAGTAATGGAAATGTCAAAAACGGCTGATGAAGTCGCAAATGGAAGAATATTATCTTTAAAGAACCCCTCTTCTCAAAAGTAAAAATTAAAATTATTATTTATATACAAGATATTTAAGTAAAAAAGTAAGAACAATTTTCCTTTTAGTTATATGTTCTTACTTTTTATTTTATTTTTTTAATTTTAAACTCTTAACATCTTTTTTGAATTCTTCTTTGGCTTTTTCAACATCTATTTTATCCTCTAAATTTAAATACCTAATAGCAGATTCAAAATCTTCTGCTAAATCGTCTCCTTCTATTCCCATATGTATTGGTTGATCAAAATAAATATCATTGGGCCCAAATTTTAAAACTTTTTTGGTAAAATCCTTATAACATGTTGAACCATAGCCACTTCCCCAATAATTTTTAACATCTAGTGTTTCTAAAATTCTAAAAAGAATTCTTCTTAAAAATTCAACACGGCATAACGTTTTATACAAAGCTGCCATGTTCATTCTTTCTCCTTGACGCTTAATTTGTACAATAATATAACATAACTCATTATCTCGCTCACTTAACTCAAAAACATTTAGATCGACACTATAACCTGCTTTTTCTAAAGCTGTTAATATATTTGTTATAATTATTGCACGATTAAGCACTTGTTTTTTTGTAGTCATACAACTATAGGACAAAGTTACATGAATTCTTACAAATTTTGGCTTTTTTATTTTTTCCTCTGTTTCATAACATAAAGGACTTCCTGCACTATAAGCAGGAATATTTAAATGTCCTCCTGCAACCGTTCTAACTAAATTATATTTATGAATATCTTTTAAGCTAGCATAATTTAAATCCTTTTGTAAGGTTAAAAACTCTTTATATCCTGGATCAATATCCCCTATTAAATCCTCTACAGCCTCATAATAAGGTTTACCTGCAAAGCTCCTATCGTTTGAAACGCTAGCCAAGTTACTAAAGACTATTCGATTTGTTTTAGGATCACTTTTTAAATAATTATATAGGTCAAATAAACTATTAAATCTAGCTTTATATATTGTATAACTTTCATTCCCTACATTTATTTCTTCAGGCGGAAAAATATAATCTCCAAACTTTTCATAATTATGGGGATATTCCATAGGCTTTTTTCCCTCCTCTATTTTATAATTTTCACTTTGCTTAATCTTTTTCAATATTTCTAATATTCTTTTTAGCCATAAATAAACATCCATTTACTTTCTATTCTCCGTTAAACCAACTTGGCAAGCTTTAACAAAAGATTTTGCCAATACTATTTCATCAACATCTCCTAAATGATTTGGAACTGTAAAATGGTTATAATCTTCATTATCTAAATCGTAGAAATTAATAAATTTTTTCTTTAAAAAGTTTAAATAATCTCTTTCTTTTGTTTGAATAAATTTTTCTCTCATTATTTGATCTACAGTTTTACTATTATGTTTAATATATTTAACAATAGCCGCAGCGTCTCTTGTTGTACCTATACCAGGCGCGGTATCTAAACCATTTTGTTTAGCATATAAATCACACGCTTCTCTAAATTTAATAAATAGTGAATACCAATTTTTAAAATTTCCAAATATTTTTTTCTCGAGATTATTATCATATTTAAATTCTTTTGGAGTCATACGCTCTAGAACAGATTCATCAATTTTACCACGAGAGGAAAAGATTTGATTTTCTCCTTCACCTTTAGTATTACCAGCACCTATCATTCTAAAATTAGGATTTACTGGTACTGTCATATCTTCTGCAAATGTTACGTAACGCTTCTTTTTTGGATAATACTCCAGTGCATCTAATAAACCTGAATACAATTCATTTAAAACGACATGGGTATCAGTATTTCCGTTGTCAAACTCATCACAAGATAACATTTTTCCATAAAATAAAGCTACAAAAGATTGGGTTGCTCTAAAGCGACCATGAGGATCATTATAAGCCATAATACTATATTTATCTGTAATTTTACCATTTTCGACTAAATCAATTCCTATTAAGGAAGCGGCTTGTTTAATGACAAATGACTTTCCACAGCCAGAAGGTCCCCATATGTAAACCCAGTCTCCTTCTATTATACAGATAATTACCTCTTCTACCATTTCATGGAAAAACTCGCCATTTTCTTCACGACGACGTTTTTCCTCTAAAATTTTATCCATTCTTTTATCAAAGGGAATACTCTCATCAAAAGCAGGTAAAATTACTATTTCTGTCGGTTCTTTTGGAATAATCACTTGAGGATTAGCAGGAATTATTATACGATCACTTTCTGGAATAACAATTCCTTTTGTCTGCGTTATTATAGTAGGATTTTCTTCAGTTTTGCTTTGCAATTCACTAAATTTCTTTAAAGCTTCCATAATTTTTTCATTATCTCCCGCGCTTTTTAAAAATTCTTGTAATTGTGGCTCGGTTTCAACATAGTTTTTTAATTTTGTAACACTATCTTGCGTTGCTTGTTGGATACGTAAAAGTTCTTTTGTTGTAGTGCTAGATAAACCACTCGCCATTAGTTTAATATTATTAATCTTTTCTTCTGTATCTAAAAGTATTTTGTTAAATACTTCATCACTGCTATCTTTTAAGGCATTTTTTAAAAATAATAGATAATCATCTAACTTTTCGACTAATTCTTTTCTAGTGTTTTCAATGGAGTTTTTCATTGCTAATATCGCATTATCTCCATAACTTTTAATATCTTGTTTACCTAATTCGACCGTATCTTTTATTTCTTTTATTCCGCTAGAGCATAAAGTATCAATATGTTCTTGATAATTATCAATATTTTTTTGAAGTATATTTAATTTTTCAATTAAGCCTTGCGCTTTTGTCGCTTCTGCAGAAATGGTTGCTAAAGTTTTTTCATCGATTGGGTAAACTCCCATTCTTTTTTTCGCTTCTACTAGTCTTTTTTCACTGTATACATGAATATCATCTAGTTCATTTTTTAAGCCACTAATAAAGGATAATATCTCATTTTTTAAAACATTTTGATTTATTGTATATGGAGATACTTCTAAAGCATAGTTGACAATATCCTTATAATATTTAATTAAAGTTTCATCTTCTCTAATTATTTTCATGATGGCTAAATAATCTAAAAGTGAATTAAATAAACTATAAAATCTTTTATCAAATACATCTTTTGCTAAAATTCCATCATGACTACCAAAGTTATGAATATACATATTTTTTATTGCTTCGTAATCTGCTGTTTCTTTTCCTTCTGGTAAAAAGAAACTAATTGTATTTATGATTTCACCAAATAATGAAACGAATTCGTTATAATTTTCAAACTTTGAATTCGTTATTTCTAGGATAACACCTTCTAAAAAATCATAATCGAAAAAATCATTATTTCTTTTTTTATCTCTTATATCGATTACATAATTTACTAAATAATTAACAATTTCATAATTTAGTCCTGAACTTCTAATTATTTTTATTAATCTTTTATAATCTTTTTCCTCTTGTGTTTCTTCATTAAATATTCCCATCGTTATCACCCTTTACTAATTTAAGCATTTTAGCTTTATTTAACATATCACTTGCTTCTAATACTTCTTCTTTACTTATTGCTTTTAAATGATCTTTTTTTATTCCTTTTACTCCTTCAAGACTCATAGCCAAATGATAAAAATATCTATTTTTCAACTTATTATCGTAAAAGTTTAAATCCCCTAATATTTTGTCTGTAAATTCCGTTTCAATAGCATATATTCCATTCGTTTTTGATAAGCATATACCACGAATTGTTTTTTTTACTTCATCTAAAATCATTTCTTTTGAATCAACAGCAGTTGTTTTATTTCGAAGGTAACTTTTGGCATAATACTCTCGTCTACTAAATGAAGTATTGTTTGCATCAATAAACATTTTATATATTTTAACTATTTTTTCAGTATCACTAATTTCTTTTATTTCTTGTTGTACACCCCAAAAAGCATTCCAAGGTAATCGATACCAAGTTAATGAACTATCATAATCTAGGGAAGCAATATTTTCCCACTCGTTCATAGTTTCTTCCAAATTTCTTTCTTCAAATACTACTGGTATTCCATTTTTTTTAATTTCATAGGTTACTTTAGGTATCTCTTTATTCACATGATAAAGACTACTGCTTATTAAATTATATAAAGAAAAAGTCAAATCAACGCTAATTGCATCCTTACTAAAATTAATCTTTATTTTTATAGGTTCAAGCTTAATATTGAGTCCACCAACATATATTACGTATTCTTCTGTATCTATCTTATTAACTTGTAATGTGATAGTTGTTTCTATTCCATCTATTTGTGCTAATAAAACATAATTATTACGATACCCATCGATACCTTCATCAAAAGTTATAACTCTATTTGTAAATTCATAAAATTTTTTTATATGATATTTTATCATTGGCAATAATAATTTTATTTCATCTATTTGGAATAATAAACTACTATCATAACTATCCTTGCCATTATAAAAACTATATATTTCACTTATCTCTTCTAATTTACCGCTCTCAAGTATTTCTTTCGTTTTCTCATCGATACTTATTTTTTGATGGAATCTAAAAGGATCGGTTAAATCATCTTCTAAGATATTATTTTTTTCATTATGATAAACTTCTATAACTTTTTTAACAAACACGTTAAAATTTTTATCTTTAGCTCCAAGATTTAAAATTTTTCCTCCATCATAAGTAACAAGCAAGGTTGGCAAAACTAACATTTTTCTTGTCTCACTTGTTAATAAATCCCATATCTTAATTGATTCTATATTATGTAAATTATATATTTCAATTAATTCTTTATCCATTCCGTATAATTGCATAAAATCACCTATAGCATTGATTACTATATAGTTTTTAAATTATTTTGTCAAGAAAATCGCTTTTTTAATAAGCAATTCTGATGAATTGCTTATTAAAAAAGCCATTAATTTCTAATGACATTTAATTTAGAAAAGTATTATAGTCAGTTTAATTTCTTGTTCTTTCTAATTTTTTTATTTTTTCTAACTCAAAATCTTTATCAAAAAATCCATTTATATAATTAAACATTGCATTTGCGTCATCAACAATATCGTAACCTTCAATATTCATTTCCTCTGGTTGACAAATTACTATATCATTAGGCTTTAAATCAATCATTTCTCTTATCAAATAGTCATTAGCAGTTTGACCATAGCCATTACTCCAACTACTATATATATCAGGTGTTTCTTCTCTTAATCTAAACACTAATCTTCTTAAAAATGATGGATTGCAAAGTGGAAAATACAATTTCTGAACATTTAGACGTTCGCCACTTTTTTTTAAATTAAATTTAGCATAATGAATTTGATCATCTTTTGATGACATTGTAAATATATTTAATCCTACACTGAAACCCATATTTTCTAATATTTCTACTAAACATAAAGTAACAGCACCACGATTAAATATCTGAGAAGTTGAAACCATACTTAATATAGCAGAATTATAATATATATCTATATGTCTTCTTCTAGGATAGTCTTTGATTAACATTGACATTGGATTACCTTCCAAATACGCTTTAACATCTGGAGCATAACCAACATAAAAATTATATTGTTTACTTTTGGTTTTAGACCATTTAATATATTTTTCTAATAAAATTTTTAATTCCACAAGTTTTTCAAAATCTTCGTGATATCCAAATTTACAAAGTTGCTTCGCTTCTTCTAATGAATGAGTTTTACAAAAATCATAACCGCTAGTTTCAATTGCTGGATTACTTCCAAAAATATTTTCATTTACTTTATGAGTATCTAAATAATCAATAAAATCTGATATTGAATCAAATTCATATTTCATAATTTTATAGCCATTTTTATTATAATATTTATACATAATTATCTGTTTAACCTTAATCTTTTTATTCCCTCAAAATATTTATTGCTTGAAGAAACATTTTGCATATTACCTATAATAGTATTAATATCATCTTGACTTAAATTTTTAATAACATTAGAAGTTAACGTATGTTCAACAGGAATTCCATTTATTTCTTTTTTATATACTTTACCAATTCCGCGAGTAGATACTATGTGAAGAATTCTAGTTTGGTATACAGCATTTCTAAATGCCCACATAAATTGTAAAACTTCATCATTTGGATATAATGTTTGTTCTAATTTCGTATCATAATCAAAGAAAATATTATCAAATCTATCTAATGTTGCACCATCTAATGCTTGTCGTCCAACATATTGTAAATCAGAACCTTTACCCCAAGTATTGGCTGCCGAAACAATTCTAAAATCTGGGTGTCTATCAATAGTTTCGTGAGGGAATGCCATATAGCCATTTGCTAATGCAGAATTTATAACTATTAATGCAGACGGATCAGAGTTATCAATTTCATCTAAAAAGAATAATCCACCATTTTTAAATGCTTTATAAAATTCTGTTTCTCTATAATGTCCACCTGCATCTATAAAACCAGTTAGCTTAAATTCATTAGAAGCATTATTTGTATAATACATTTTAAGACCTAATGCTTGGGCTACTTGTGAAACTGAAACATTTTTACCACTACCTGCTGGACCAATTAGCATAATTGGTTCATCTAATTGTACTTGTGATAAAATTTGTTCAAATTTTTCGTGGTAGAAACCACCACTAGTTTGACCTAAAACTGTATCATTTAATTTAACAATATGCACAACTGGAACATTGACTTTTTGTGTATAATCTTCAAGTTTTTTATCCAACAATTCATTAAGTTTAGTAGTTAAATAATTTTCTAAATCAGATTCTTCAATAACTTTTTTAATAATTAATAAAATTTGTCTTTGAGTTTCGTTATCTATAAAATCACTTATTTTCTTTTTTGGATCATCTGAAGACAAGTAATCTACTATATTTTGCTCAATTTTTGCTCTAATTATCTCATTAGTTACTTGAATTAATAATGCGTTTAAGCCATCAATTAATGTATCTGCATTTTGTCTAGTTTTTGTAATCAATGGAGTAGTTTTATCTATATCAATCTTTTCACCATCTAATGTATAAAGCTCACCATTTTTCATATAGGTATTTTCTTGCATTTCTGTTATTTCATCACAGAATTCTTCTAATATATTTTCATTATTAGAAAATATTAATTCCTGGTTTTGTTTCGTATAACCATAATATAAATGTGTATATTGACAATCTGGTTCAGTAACACCTGCAACCATTGTATTACTATCTCTATCCCAAATAACAGAACAAAAGTGCATATAGGTACTTAATTTTTTAAAAATATCTGTTTGATAATCATCATACATATAAGTTATTAAACAGTGGTATCTATCTGAATCATTAATACCATAATTATTAAAATGAATCTTGGCGCTTGTTATTTCATTTTGATTATAACCATTTACTGTTAAAATCCCCCTGTCCCTATACCAATTAGGATCTCTGTCCTCTACATAAGTATCATATACAATTTTTGCAAAAATTGAATTATCTACTGTTTTAAAATTTACTGTATAACCACTAGGACATTTTTCTTTTAAAGCATTTATAATGTCCTCATAACTAAATTCTTTACCTTTATATGCTATAAAATATTGTCCACTTTTTTCAGTATTTGCCATTTAATTTTCCCCCCTTAAAGATTTCTCAAAGTATGAAACTTTAGGAAAAGATAACATTTTATATTTAATAATAAGGCAAATAAATAAGATGACTAAACAAGTAATTGTAAAATACTAGACAAAATATTAAAAAAGTGCTAGAATAAAGCACGTTTCAGAAAAAAACTCAAAGTTTCATACTTTATGAAAATAAAGAAATTCATAATAAAAAAAGAGACAAAATTATTAGTTGACCCCAAAAAAGGTTTTGGATAATTTGACAAAACCCTCATTTTATGGTAAAAATGAATTAAGTTATTGAGGAACTAGTGTCTTTTAATCTCAAAGTAAAAAACTTTGGGATTTTTTGATTTTTAAACGAATTATAAAAATGGAATTAAAAAAAGTTATTGAAAGCAAAAGAATGAAAATATTTATTTAAGAGCAACTGATTTGGGTCTAGGTTCTTTATGGATAAGAGATATAGTTTACGTTGCAGATGAAGTAGCAACAATGTTAAATCACAAAGATTTTTTTAAACTGTGTATCAATCGGTTATCCTAATCAAAGTCCTAAAGCAAGACCTAGAAAAGAATTAAAAGATATTATTGAATGGATTAGTTAGTAATAGAAAAAGAAAAGTTCTATTAAAAAAACTCGGAATAACCAAAGTTAAACCGAGTTTTTAAACTTAATTTATTGAGAATAGAGGATTAAGATTATTCATCATTTTTAATTTATTTTCAAAACTAGGGTGTACATATCTATCTAAAGTAATTTTCACATTAGAATGTCCTAATATTTCACTTAATGATTTTGGATCGCAACCATTTTCAATACACCTAGTAGCAAAGGTATGACGTAGAGCGTGAAAATTGTATTTATCAATATTTAATAATTTCATTACCTTTTTATAATGATTTGTATAACTTCTAGGCTCAATGAAAACAGATTTTCCAGTCAAAAAGAAATCATCATCATTTTTCTTTAAATTTTTTAATATTGAAATTATAAAATTAGGTATAGGAATATTTCTTTTAGAAGAAGTAGATTTAGGATCATCAAGAATAACTTTTGTTTTGGTTTTTATGGATTTATCAAAATTTTTAACCCTAATCAATGTCTTTTCAACCTTAATAATATTATTATCTAAATCAATATTTTTCCATTTTAAAGCACATAACTCGCCAATACGTAATCCTGTGTAAAGGCATAGGAACATACCAAAATTATCTTCATTTATATTTGTAGAAATATAGGTTTCCAAACTTAATTGATCTTCTTTAGTTAAAATTTGAATTTCTTTCTTTTTTACTTTTGGCATAGTTATATCAATAGTAATACCAACATATTTTAAGACTTGTTGCAAAATTATTAAAATATCTTTGATAGTTTTAGGTGCTAAACCTTTATTTAATAATTTTTCAGTAAAATCATTTATAATATTTTTATTTATTTGTTTTCTTTTAAAAGAACCAAAATTAGGTATTAAATAAGCACACGCAGTATACTCATAATCAGAATAACTTGATACTTTACAAGAAATTTTTACACTTTTTAACCAATTATAAATATCTCCACTAAATAATGATTTATTAATAATTACTGATGATTCCAAAATCTTTTTTTTCTTTTGTAATACTTCTTCTTCAGTTGTACCATATATATAACCATAATCGGTACTACCGTCTTCGTTTATTCCTTTTTTATACTTTATACAATATCTTCCGTCTTTTCTCAAATAGACTTTTTCATTATCATTATCCATAAAAATTCCTCCTTTCGTCTAAATATCATACAGAAAATATTTTTCATGACATTAAAAAAAGCACTAATTATTTAGCACTTTCATTATTTCTATTATTTTTTAATTCTAATTTTAAAGATTTATTTTTTTGAATAGGGAAACTAAAACTATATTTCAGTATGATAATGGCCACAATACCACTTTTTATAATTTAAAGTATTTTCTGTATCATCTAAAAATTTTATATTGTATTTCATAATTATTTTTTTGATTTATTTAACATTATAATTTTTCATATTCCTCGTTATTAATTAATGTTTATAAAGAAAAATAGCATCAAAAATTTCACAAACATTCATCCACTCCTCATTAGTATTCAAAAATCCTAAAAAAGGATCTGGAGCATCTGCATCATATATCGCACTATAAATCATTTTATTTGAATTTTGATCATTTTGATTATCGGTATAAACAATATAATTTTTATTATTATTTGTATTTTTAAATGTTAGTATTACATAATATACTTTTACTATTTCTTGATTAATTATTCCGTAAATAATATTATTTGTGTCATTATTATTTTTTTCTTCAGACTCTACAATTGAATTTAAAAAATTCGACATTTCTAATTTTTCGCAAGGATCATTATAAAAATTATAAAATCTTTTATGAGTAAGTTCTTGATTATTTGTAACCTGATAATATACTCTCACATCTTTTGCTTCCATTATTATATTTTCCTTTCAGACTCCATAATTTGTTCCCAGTAAGATATAGGTTTTATACCATGACAAGTTTGGAATATCCTTGAACCACGAGTAAAAGAAATGGGTATTTTAGGATCTATAGGTAATTGGCAATATTTTTCAAAAAAACGTTTTTTACTTGCGTAAGTATCTGGATAAGGATAAGAATTTTTATTTATTATAAATTGATTCACCCCAACTTGCTTTACATTTTCCTCATCATACTCCATATACATATACTCCGAAAAGTGAATACCATCATTGTTTTTATTACTTTGTTCTCCATTTTCTAACAATGTTCCTTCTCCTAAAAAAAGCCATTTCTTTTTTTTGTCATCAAGATATACACCTCCAATTTCTAAATCGGAATATTTAATTGCAGATGTTTTTTTCGTTTCTGGTTGTTTTGCATTAACACGCTCATATGTGCCTTCTTTATCTCGATCAATCAAATTCTCATTTTCTTTATTAAGAAAATCTATAGCTGCCTCAATAGCTTGACCAATTTTTTTCATATCTGAATAGGTAAACCTATTTGTAGCATTTCCACTAAATTCGATGATAGCATCTTTATAAACTTCTCCATTGTGATAAGGACATCTTTCTGGTTTCCATATATTTATAACAGTGGTATTATCCGATAATTTTATATTGATACCTTTTTTGTAATAACCATTAAATCCGCTTCCAGCTATATCAGTAATAATTGCATCATATTGACTATTTAACATTTTTAGACACTCCTTTAACTTGAAAATCTTTTAAAATCTATTTATTTCCCGTGGCATTGTTTATAGTTTTTGCCACTGCCACATGAACTTTATTTCCTATATTATCAGTATTATCTGTACTATAAGTATTTTCTAACATGGGCGTTTTGTGGACATTGACTACATCAGTTTCCTAATATAGGTATATCACTATTCTGTCTTATGTTAAATCTACAACTTATTTATTTTTTATTTGTTTTGTTTCGTTCAGTAATTTATCAAAATCTGATACATAATTTCTATCTTGTATAACTTTATATTTTTCATATTCGCTTTCCGCTTTTTTTACTGCTTGTTTATGAGAAATTGTACCTTTTCCTTCTAATATATTATAATGAAAAACTTTTAACGCATTTTCTATTTCTTTTTTCCAATCTTCCATATACATCGCAATATTTCTTTCAGCATTATTTTCAGCTATATCTAAAAATAAGTTCACTAAATTATTTAAATTTTTGAGTTCTTTTTCATCTAAATAATTTTTTGCAATCGTAATATCTGATTTTAGTATCTTACCATCGGGCGATTTTTCCCAATTGGTAAGACCCATATTTTCTTTTGTAGAATCAGCTCTATTATAAACTATTTCAGCGGCGGTTTGTCCAGTTATGGCATAATGAAATTTATTTTGAATCGTTTTATAAAATTCCATTGCTATTTCACTATTTTTATCATAATCCATTGAACATTCTGAAAAAATATCTGTGATTTTTTGATAAAACATTCTTTCACTTGTACGAATTAATTTAATTCTTTCAAGTAATCGTTGAAAATATTCTTGGTCTCTCTTATTAGCCTTCATAAATCTTTCATCATTTAATACAAAACCTTGAATCATATAATCCTTAACTATTTTATTTGCCCAAGTTCTAAATTTAATTGCTTTTTTAGAATTAACTCTAAAACCAATTGAAATAATCATATCTAAATTATAATATTTTGTATTATAAGTTTGTTTTCCATCATTACCCACATGTGCAATTTTTGCACATGTGCTATATTCATTTAATTCCTCATCTTTATAAATATTATTGATATGTCTAACAATACCACTTCTATCAATATTAAATAAAGTGGCTAAAGAATCAGTATTTAACCAAACATCTTCATTTTCAAGTAATACTTCTACTTTGGTGTTTCCTTCTTCATCATTATAAAATATAATATTTTTTTCGTTTCCCATTAATTTATCTTTCATATTTAAACCAAAACCTCCTTTTTATAAACTAATTATTATTTTTTGATATCTTTATTATATAATTATTTATAGTTCTAAACAATATTAATTTAATTAACATTTTTTACTCCCTTTATTCATTTTCACTTGTTCCTTTCTACATACAATTATATCTTTTATGTATGTTAAAAGAACATTCTCTAATTTTTTTATAAAATTTAAAAAAATGTTAACATACATGTTTGCTAACATTTATTAAATTTCAAATGATTTTTTAGTTTTTTTGCAAAACCATTATAAAATCTATTACTTTCCACAACAATTTTTATACTTTTTACCACTACCACGAATTCAGGGCATCTCATATTATCCTTATTTATGGTATTTATAGTATTATGTTTACTATAAATATCTCATAAAATGGGAACAAATTGGGAACATTGTTATCATTCGCTTACAAATTTATTATATCACAATTTTAATGAACATTCTATGTTTTTCCATTGTCATCATCACGATGATAAATATTTAATTAATGCAATTTCCTTATTAATACTTTTCCAGAAGATTGGTGCCAGTTTTCATATAAGTTACCACTAGGATCCATAGATAAATCAAAAGTTCTTTTTGGGGATTGATACCACTTACTTTCTAATTCTTCTTTAGTAATATATTGTTTAAAGGAAATCTGAATACCCTCTTTTTTAGCGATTATCAATTTATAATCTCCTGTTGAATATATAGGTATGCTAATTTCATAACCTTTTTTTCTTAATTCATTAATTACCAAATCAAAAACATGGCTACTAATAGGAAATACAGTATCGTTACTAAATGGTGTATTTAAATCTTGATGAAGAGTTTGAAATAAAAAGCTATTAATTTTTATTATTTTACTATAATACTTGATATAGTCTATAATTTTTTATTTTGAATCTAATCCATTTTCAAAACAAGTGGCACATAAAGTAATTGGTTTTAAGGAAGATGCACATAAAAATCTAAGATTCAAATTTGTCAAAGCCTCTACCCCAAGAATCTTATTATTTTCATCATCATCCATGCTATGTCTACTAATATACAAAGGTACCATTGAATTTAATTCCTTTAATTCATTATAATACAGAGATGCATTTGTAAAAATAGTTATTTTATTATTCATATCACTATGACATAATTTTTTTAAATCTTCTGTTAATAAAGTGGGCTCCCCTCCACCAATCACAATATTATCTAAATGCAGATATATTTTACGTAAATTTTCAAAGACTGTTTCAAAATCATATTCACAAGGATTTAAGTATTGATTTCTACAAAATTGGCATTTTCCATTACAGAATCTTCCAAGTTCTACATATAAGTTTTTATAAAAGGTTACATTTCCACATAATCTTTTTTTATTAATTTCATACCAAGAACTAGGAGTAATGGTTGGGAAAATAACCTCTTCTGCTTTTGAGTATACAATATTTATAATATCCGATTTTAAATTTGGAAATATTATTTTTTGAAAATTGCAGTGTACAAATACAAAATGATTTAAAAAATCATAATCAAATTCACTTAAATCCAAAATAGTAAAATTTTTACTTTGAATTTGTCCGCCGCAAAAAAAGGATTCTTTTTCTTCATTCGAGAATTTTGCATTAGTGGAAATTAAATTCCAAAACTTCCATAACTTACCATCTTGCCTTTTATCAATATCAAGCACTTTATCAATATCATCTAATATTTTAGCAATACTGATACCAGTAGAATGATCTGAAATGCGTAACATATTTAATAGACTAATAGAAGAAAAAGAAAGATTTGGATTTAGAAATAAAGTTTCAATATCCATTCTATATGCATATTTATCAAGTTCCCTTCCTTGATAAGCCTCTCCAAAAGTTACTCCATAAAGTTCATAAACTGAATCTAAAGAATTAATATGAAAATTTGTATTCGTAAAATTACTTCTACAGATTGAAACCTTTTCTAAATCTTTTGCAGTTAAATAAGATAAATCACAATTTGTAAAGTTACAACATTCTAAATTCCACCAAAGGCCATTATATTTCAATTTATGTGGATAAAATTTGATATTTGTATCTGTAAAATTTGTTTTGTAAAAGGTAAAACCTTCCCATGTACTAGGCGGAAAACTGGATAAATCTAAATTAGATAAATCGCAATCAGATAAATCTTTTCTAGAAAATGCATCTGAATGTAAAAATTCTTCCAAATTTTGAAATTTCTTCATCTGCTATCACCTTTTAAGTGCTATTTATTTTATCATGCTTTTCTTTTCTGTTCAATACATTTACTTCTTCTAATGGTTTGCTACATTAATAGTGCAGTAAATCATTTTTTTAGTAAACAAAAGAAAAACCAGCACAAATGCTGATTTACAATGTTATCATAAAATGTTCCCATTAAGAAAATCTTGATTTTACGGGGTTTTTTGGCATTTTTGGGAACAAGTTGAATTTTTTGTGCACATTTTGAGCACATTTTTATAGTTTTAGGGTTTTTTATGATTTTTTCAAAACTCTATGCCTCGTAAACCCTTATAAAATCTACTACTTTCCACAACAATTTTTGTATTTCTTACCACTGCCACAAGCTCCCTACTTTTGAGTATATATGGTATTTATAGTATTACCGTTATTATCGGTATTTAAAAGAATTTTAGGTCTGGTAACAAATAGTATTTATGGTATTTATAGTATTATATTTACTATAAATATTTCATAAAATGGGAACAAATTGGGAACATTGTTATCATTCGCTCACAATTTTATTTTCTAAATTTTATGGTCGTTTTTTAATTCAATTATTATATAACTAACCACAATAAAATTGTATCATAAATTTCTTATTTTATCTATTTTAATTATTCATCATTTAATGAATCAACTCTTTATATGTTTCACTATTTTTTATTAAATCTTTATGATTTCCCATACCTTCAACTTTACCATTTTTTAAAACTATAAGATTATCTGCAACTTTCATTAATTCTTTATTATGAGTAATAATTATTAAAGTATGATCTGTTTTTAAATCATCTAATAAATTTATTATCTTATTAGTTGTATTTGGATCTAGAGAAGAAGTAATTTCATCTAATAGTATGATCTCTGAAGTTGTAAGAAGCGCTCTAGCTAAAGATAATAATTGTTTTTGACCACCACTTATATTATAAGCATTTTTTTTTAAAATGGTATTATATCCATTAGGCAATGACATTATAAAATCATGGATTCCAACACGTTTGCAGGCATCAATTTGTCTTTTTTTATTAGAATCTATAAGTGATAGATTAGCCCTAATGCTCATATCAAAAATAAAAGTTTTTTGATTTACAATACTAATATTTGAATAATAAACATCTTTTGAATATTCATAAATATTCAATTTATCTATCAATATTTTTCCATTATCAACTTTATACAATCTTAAAAGAAGATTAAATATTGTAGTTTTTCCTGCTCCCGTTTGACCAACAATTGTTGTTATTTGATTGGGTTTAGCTACAAATGAAATATTATTTAATGTTGGGATTCCATTATATTTAAAAGATACATTTTTAAATTCAACTAATCCATTGATATCATCATTATTAACTGTTCCAGTAAGTTTTAAAGAATTAGTTTTATAATTAATTATTTCATTAATTCTATATAATGAAACAGACTCTTCTCTAATAGATACATCAAAGCCCATTATATCATTAATTGACTCTTTAGCTTTATCATAATATGAAATTAATAATATAAATAATGAGATTTGCAATTTGTTTTTTATAAGAAAGAAAATTAAAATAACATATAAAACTATTTTACCAAAATCAATAATTAAACTTAATATAGTTTTTCTAGTAAAATAGTATTTTCTTTTTAAAAAGTAACTTTCTTTCCATCTTTTTCTATATCCATCTAATTTGTTGTTTAATCTATCACTAATACCAAAGCTTTTGATATCCTTCAAACCCGTTAAAATTTGTTGTAACATTCCTGTTATTTTATCTGCATAATTTATTTGTTTTTTTAAGTAATATGTATTTTTATCATTACATTTTTTAGCAAAATTATAATAAATTATATCTATTATAATTACATATATGGCAACTAGAATACTTTGTTTTGCAAAAACAAAATATATAACAAATAATCTTATGAATTCAATAGCTAATTCTATTATAAAAGAAGGAATTTCAGCAATATTGATAATATCTGTATTTGATGAATTTATAATTTTTCCTGCAGATATCTTTTTATAATATTCTTCATCATAATTATAGATACTATTTACTAAAGTATTATGAACATCTACATAGGTCTCTTTAAAAAAGTGAGCATAACACCAATTGGTACAATATGACCCTAATTTATTCACTAAATAAGTTAATCCTAACATAATAACAAAAAAAATAGACGCAGAATAAATTTGATTCGTCAGTTTTTCTACTATCAATGATGCAAAAACTGGTACTAATAAGTTTGTTAATACATTAATGAGATCAACAATTATAAATGTTATTAAGTACCTATTTTTAAATTTTACTAAAGAAAAATAATCTTTTGTAATTTTAATATTTCTTATAAACATATACTTCACCAATATTAGTATAAAATACTAAAAGTATATTTCTTTACATTTTAAATATTAAAATTGTTAAGATTATTTTATAGGTAAATATATATAGCAACAATTATTTTTGTATAATTCTATTTTAAGATTATTTTTTATATTATAATTCGTAGAAGGTATCCATTGCTTATTTATTTTTTCTTCTAAATCTACTATATCTTCTTGATTTTTTGATATTAGATTGAATATTGCATATTCACTTTTATCTATTAGGTATTTTTCTAAATTTTGATAATATTTTGTTGATCCTAAGTAATAATGATATAAACCACTTTCTTTAGAAAATATTCCATACATTCCTGCTTCATTAAATTTTTTATAATATCCATTTGCTTTAACTTTTTTGTATAATTGTCTTATTTTATACAATAAATCTGAATGCTTTTTTGCAGTAATATGATAACAGTACAAAGATATAGCATCCAATGTTTTTATTTCATAATCAAAATTAAAATCATTTTTCACATATTCAAAATTCAGTTTGGGTATTATTTTATATTTTCCTAAACCTTTTCTACATTCAGTTGGTGTTATATTAAATAGTTGTTTAAATGCTCTATTAAAGAAGGAAGCAGAATTATATTGATATTTAAAAGCAATATCAATTATTTTTAAATTCGTATTTCTTATTTCTTCAAATGCTTTACTTAATCTTCTTTTTTTTATGTATTCAATGATTGTCATATTTGTTAAAAACATAAAAATTCTCTCAAGAATAAATATATTAATACTAGTTATTTTGCTTAATTCATTATAATCAATTTCATTATCAAGATTTTTTTCAATATATTCAATCATTTTATTTAAACTAGAGAAATTCATTAAGCAAAACCTCCTGCATTATTTATTGAGTATATTAATACTACAACTAAAAAATTCATATTTTTACAGATTTTTTGGTATGTTTGGAAACAAATTGAAAATATTGTTTGCAGCCGTTTACTAATACAATGTCATATTTTTTTAATTTGTTAGAAATATCTCCTTTCTACACATACTCATTATTCTCTAAAATGGCAAAATAACAACGGATTAAGGATTATAGAACTATTTTTATTTTCACTTTTATATTTGATCACATAATCGAGTAGAAGTATAGATTACTCCATACAACCCTCACAGTTCCGAACGTGCCCCGTTAGAGCATTCGGCTCTTCA
>CANRBV010000018.1 GCA_947628965.1 uncultured Bacilli bacterium
TAAAAATGAGTAAAATTATTATACTAGTAAACAAATGATTTGCAACTTCATCCATTTACTAATCAGTATTATACGTGCTATAATTATATAGAAATATTGGAGGTGTTTTTTTTGAATGTTAGAATCATAGGTTCAGGTAGTATATGGACTAAAAATAATAGTGCTTGCTATCTTATCGATGGGAAGATAATGGTGGATTTTCCAAATGGTGCTTGCAAATATTTATATAGATTCAATATAGATCCAGGTTCAATCAATCATGTTCTTTTAACACATTTTCATGGAGATCACTACTTTGATATGCCATTCTATATATTAAATAAATCAAAAAGTGAAAATAAAGATGGAACAATATATTGCTCAAAAGAGGGAAAAACGAAAATAACTAAAATTTGCAATCTTGCTTTTCCTAATTCTTTTAAGAAACCACATAATTCGCTTAATTTAAAATATAATTTTAATGAAAATTTTAAAGTTGAAGATTACGAAGTACAGAAATTATTAGTTCTTCATGGAAATATGAAACCAGCTTATGGATATATTTTTAGTAAAGATAATCAATCTATAGGATTTACGGGAGATACTTCATTATGTTCTAACATAGAAAGAATGTCAGAAAAATGTAAATATTTATTTTGTGACTGTACATTTTTGAAAGGTACTAGTAAACATCTCGGAATAGATAATTTACAATATTTATCTACAAAATATCCTAATTGCACATTTGTTGTTAGTCATTTAGAAGATGAAACTAGAGAAAAATTAAAAGAATTAAAGATTAAAAATGTAATAATTCCAGACGATGGACAAATTATATCTTTGTAAACTCTATTAAGAGGAGAATCAATAATAGATAAAATAATAAAAGAGTTGTAATATGAAAGATTTAGCTAAAGAATTTGAAAATAAAAGTATCAATTATGACAAATTAATCAAATATGGTTTTATCAAGCAAAAAAATCATTACTTTTTTGAAAAAAGAATATTAAATCACTTTAAAGTTTGGGTAGATATTTCAAAAGATCAACAAGTTTCTAAAATTTTTGATTTAGATATGGATGAGGAATACATTCTTGTTGATGTTTGTGAAAAAGTTGGATCTTTTAGCGGAAAAGTAAGGGAAGAATATAACGCTATTTTAGAAGATATTATAAAAAAATGTACCAGTACATCTATTTTTAAAAGTAATCAAGCTAAACAAGTGATGGAATATATTCGTGAAACGTATCAAGATGAAGCAGAATATCTGTGGAAAAAATTTCCTGAAAATGCCATTTGGAGGCATTCAGAAAACAAAAAATGGTATGGACTTATTATGACTATTTCTAAACAAAAATTAGGCTATCAAGAGGAAGAACCAATTGAAATTTTAGTTTTAAAATATCCCAAAGAAAAAATTTCTACAATTGTGGATAATAAAAAAATATTTTTAGGGTATCATATGAATAAAGAACATTGGATCACCATTCCACTTGATGGTAGAATGGCTATAAAAGAAATTTATCAATTTATCCAAATTAGTTATAAAACAGATTTTTAAAATAAGTTGACACTTATTAAAAAAATTAGCACTTAAGTATTGACAGTGCTAATAAGAAGTGGTACGATTAATTTGTAAAAGAAATAGAATTCTTTTACAATATGTGCTTTATGGTGTCAACACATAAAATATGAAAGGAAGTCGATTAATATGATGATGATACCAAGAAGAAGAAACGAATTTGATTTACTTGATAGTATGTTTGCTGATCCATTTTTTGAAGAGCATGAAAGCCGTATTATGCGAACAGATATCAAAGAAAAAGAGGATAAATACTTGATAGATGTGGAATTGCCTGGATATCAAAAAGAAAATATAAAATTAGATGTCGAAGATGGCTATTTGACTGTTCATGCTGAAATGGATACAAAGCACGAAGAAAAAGAAGATGGTAAATTTGTTCGAAAGGAAAGATATGTTGGTTCAGCGTCTAGAAGTTTTTATGTCGGAGAAGATATAAAAAGTGATGATGTGAAAGCCTCTTTCAAAAATGGAATGCTTCAAATAGAAGTTCCTAAAAAAGAAGAAAAGAAAGAATTACCAGAGAAAAAATATATTCAAATTGAAGATTAAATTTTAACAACTAAAACTATTGACAAAAAAGCCAATAGTTTTTTTCTTGAAGCAATTAATCTATTTTAAACAGAAACATATAGTATAAAAGGTGACGAACAATTATGAATAGGAAAACTTCTATTATCATATTAACTTACAATCATTTAGATTTAACAAAAGATTGTATAGAAAGTATACGAAAATACACAAAAAAAGGGACATATCAAATAATCGTCGTTGATAATGCCTCTACAGATGATACAAAAAAATATTTACAAAAACAAAAAGATATTCTAAAAATCTATAATAAAGAGAACAAAGGATTTCCAATAGGTTGTAACCAAGGGATTCAATTATCTTCTAAAGAAAATGATATTCTTCTTTTAAATAATGACACAATTGTAACTACAAATTGGTTATCAAATTTAAAAACTTGTTTGTATAGTAATGCTAGAATAGGGGCTGTCGGGGCCGTATCAAACCATACAGAAAATAGACAAGGGGTTAATTTTGTTTACGATGACTTTGCAACCATGCAACAAAAAGCAAAAGAAAATAATGTTTCTAATTCAGATCGTTGGGAAGAAAAAATATTTTTAATTGGTTTTTGCTTATTAATTAAAAGAGAAGTCCTAAATAAAATCGGTTTACTTGATGAAAAATATACCCCTGGATATATTGAAGATAATGATTTATCTCTACGCATTATAAAATCTGGATATAAATTGATGCTTTGTCACGATGTTTTTATTCATCATTATTTGGGAACCGCTTTTCGAAAAAATTTAGATACTTTTTATCCAATACTTTATAAAAATAGAGAATATTTCTATAAAAAATGGCACTTTGAAACTTTTGCTTTTGATGATATAAAAAGTGCTTCTTTTCCTTTAATGGAAGAATATAAAACAATATTAGATTTAAATGCTTCCATTGGTGTAAATTTATTAGAAATTCAATATCGTTATAAAAATTCTTGTGTTGATGGAATAGAAAAAGATTTTTCTAAACGAAAATGGGCAAAAAAATTCGCGAAAATCTATAAATCTTTAGAAGAAGTTCAAGAAAATTATTATGATTGTATATTAATAGGGAATCGTTTAGAAACAGAAAAAAATCCCAACTCTTTTTTAAAAAATATAAAAAAATATTTAAAAGAGGAAGGCGTTATTATCGGTGAGTTTGAAAATGCTGCTAGTATAAAAAGAATAAAAGAATTACTATATGAAACAAATACAAAAGAAAAAAATTTATTTACAAAACAAGAAATGGTGCAATTATTAGAAAAAAATGGTTATAAAGAATTGTTATTTTATCATTGGTATGATTATAATCTTAACGAAGAGGAATCTATCCAAAGACTAATAGAAAACTATCCAAATACACGATTTACGTATTATTCATTTCGAGCTAAAAAATAGCTTGCTAAACTATATTAAGCCCATTATAATAATAAAAAAGGATTAAATATGAAAACAAGATTAAAAACTATTTTAGAATTAAGAAAAGAAACTTTAAAATTATATAATATGACTCTTTTTTCAAATAAAGAAGTGTCCTATCAAAACTATAAAATATTGAAAAAACATTTAGAAAAATTAAATGCTTTATTAATAGATGAAGCTATAGGATATCTTCCCGTTTTAGTTTTAGAAGAATATTATTTGAAACCGCAAGAAAAAAGAATTGTTGAAACAAATATTAATAGTATTTTAACGTTTACTACGAAATATGATTTTGAATGTATGTTAAACATGGATTTTTTAAATATATATTTAGGGTATGATAAAACGAAAAAATATAAAGTTTTTGTTAGAAATAATAGTTTGAAAAACTCTTCCATTGTTTCAAAGAAATATAATTTAAAAAAGAATACGATATTAGGTTTAATAAAAAGTGATGAGCCCATTACAGAAGAAGAAGTTGTAAGACGACGCAAAATACTTTCTGATTCCATTTATGGATTAGAAATATAGAGGTGTTTTGATATGAAAAAAAAGATTTTAATCGTAAGTATCATTTTAGTATTGTTCTTTTTTATTGCTTACTATTTAAAAGATATAATTTTTTATAAAGAATATAATGCTTCTTATTTTCATATTGAAGTTTATAAAAGTTCTATTGATAAAGATCAAGATGGGATAGACGATCAAACAGATTTTTTAAATGGAGTAAAAGCTTATATAGCAACCAAGCCTAAATATAAAAGTAAATATTATGCTACGGGTTATCCAACCGACCATTATGGGGTATGCACCGATGTGGTTATTAATGGATTTAGAAGTGCTGGTTATGATATTATGGAACTAGTAAATGAAGACATTAAAGAAAATCAAAAATTATATAATATAGAAATTATAGATAAAAATATTGATTTTAGAAGAGTACGAAATTTAGAGATTTACTTAAAAAGGCATGCTATTTCTTTAACTACAGATGTTCAAGAAATATCTTTGTGGCAAGAAGGAGATATTGTCGTTTTTAAAAATCATATTGGAGTACTTTCAGATAAAAGAAATAAAAAAGGAATTCCGTTTTTAATTCATCATGAAAGTCCTTATCAATTGCATTTAGAAGAAGATGTTTTAGAAGACTTTACTATTTTAGGACACTATCGAATCAGTTAAATTTGTGATAAAATAAAAAAGAAGGTAGGAAGTTTATGAAAAAGAAAGAAAAATTAATTAGTTTTATTGTCCCTAGTTATAATTCAGAGAATTATTTAAATCGTTGTATTGATTCTTTACTTAAGGGTGGCTCTGATGTTGAGATTATTATTGTAAATGATGGTTCTACTGATAAAACAAAGCGTATTGCTAATGCTTATTCTAAAAAATATCCTTCTATTGTAAAATCTATTCATAAAGAAAATGGTGGTCATGGAAGTGGTGTAAACGTAGGACTTTTGGAAGCAAAGGGTTTTTATTTTAAAGTGGTAGATAGTGATGATTGGTTAGATGAAACCTCTTTAAAAAAACTACTTAAAATTATAAAAGAATTAAAGGAAAGACCCGATTTAATTGTTTGTAATTATGTTTATGATCATTTATACGATCAAGTCGAAAAAATTATGTCTTTTAAAAATGTATTTCCTGAAAAATCAATTTGTACATGGGAAGATTTAAAGAAATTTAAGAAAAGTCAATATCTAATCATGCATGCTCTTATTTTTAAAACGGAAATTTTAAAAGAATGTCATTTAAAACTACCAGAACATACTTTTTATGTCGATAATATTGTTGCTTTTTTACCTCTTCCTTATGTTGAAAGTATTTGTTATTATGATTTGAATTTGTATCATTATTTTATTGGCAGAGATGATCAATCGGTAAATGAAAAAGTGATGGTAAAGCGTGTAGATCAACAAATAAAAGTAACTAAAATTATGCTTTCTGGGGTAAATTTGGAACAGGTAAAAAAACTTCATCCAAAATTACATGCCTATCTTTTGCAAATGTTATCCATGATGGTTACAATTTCTGATGTTTACTTATTAATGACAAAAGAATGTAAAGCCTTAGAAAAAAGAGAAGAATTGTGGCAATTTATTAAAGAATTAAATAAGGATCTTTATAAAAAATTACGTTTTAAATCGATGGCTGGTCTTACCTTTCTACCTACAAAATTTGGTAACTTTGTTACTTTGAAAGGATATAAAATTGCGAAAAAAATTTATAAATTTAATTAACAATTTGGAATTCTTTGCATAAAATATTAGGGATAGTTTTTTTAAATGTTTTATGTTATAATGAACTAGTTCGAAGGAGAATACTGAAAGATGAAAGGGAAAAAAAGCGAATTTGATCTTTTAATTGAAGATATTATAAATAATGATAATTTTAAAGAATTAGATAAAGAACTTCATCATGGAATAACAAGATACGGACATTCTATGCATGTTGCAAAAGGGGTCTATGATTTAACAAAAAAACTTCATTTTAATTATAAGGAAGCTACAAGAGCAGCACTTTTGCATGATTTTTATTTTAATTATCAATTAGAGGACAATAACGAAATAAAAAAATTAGCAATACATCCAGAACTGGCTTATTTAAATGCATCAAAGTATTATAAATTAACGGATTTACAAAAAAATATTATTTTGTCTCATATGTTTCCATTAGGAAATGCTTTTCCAAAATATAAAGAAAGTTTTTGCATTACTTTAGTGGATAAAATTGTGGCAATTTATGAGCAACAAAGATATAAAATAGGAATGAAATTAGGGGTATATTTTTTGTTTATATTTAATATGTTAACATTACATAAATAAAAATATTTTATAATTTAGAACGTTTTATCATGGTCTTATACTTTGATAAAACGTTTTTTCTTTGCTGAAACAATCTTGCCAAGAAGTATAAAAAAGAGTAAAATAAAGTTAAGATATGGAGGATTAAAACATGAATTATTTTAAAGAGAACCTCCCAACCAAGACTAGTAGCCGTCTCGGGGGGGGGCATTAGAAAATAAGAGAAAGAAACCAGAAGGCTTAAAAAAATTTACGAAATATAAAAAACAAAAACAAATTTTAATAGGAACAATAATTATTTTAACTTTAGTAATTGGAGGAATAAGTCTATATAAAACATTTGCAATTTATGAAGAGCATGCCACTTTTGATGTGTTAAAAGGAACAATACCCAATTTTAAAAACGAATATAAAGAAAATATACTTCATGGAGCAGATCCAGTATTAGATGAAAATAATATATTAGTGCCCGTAAAAATAGATGATACAGGAAATGTAACGAAAGCCAATACAAAAGAAGAGTGGTACAACTATGAAGAAAAAAGATGGGCAAATACTATAATCAAACAAAATAGTTATGATGCATTGATTGCTTCTGGATCTGTAAAAGGTGCTACTAAAAATAATGGATATGTCGAATTTGATGGAGTGAATGACTATATTGATTTAGGACTTAAAAGTTATGACTTTGGTAATACAACTAGTATAGCAATTAGACTTAAGATAAATGAGCAAAGCATAAATAACTATGCCTATTTAATAGGAGGATCTGAAAGCTCAGGTATGAATCTTCTTCTTAAAGAAGATAAACATATTCAATTTCAAATTTGGAGAGGAACTAAATATGAAGTTTTAGATAGTGATCCTTTAACTATAGGTACAAACTACACGATAATAGGTACTTATGATGGATATGAAATGAAATTATATATTGATGGCGAAAAAGTTGCAAGTCAAAATTTGAGTACAACAATAAAGCCAAAATTATCTTTTAGTATTGGAGCAGACACAAATACTGATAATCATAATCATTATTCCAATATTGATGTATACCAAGCAGCAATCTTTGATCGAGCGTTAACAGAAGAAGAGATAAAAAAAGGATTTACAGATGAAATAAAAATATATGATGGAAAAGACTTATTAAAATATGTAGATTTTACCGAAAGAGAAGAAGAGGCAGGGGAAGTAATACCAGAAGATATAATAGAAAGTTATTTTGTATGGATACCAAAATTTAAATATAAAATATTTGATAAACAACTAGGGAAATATACATCTTCTACAAATATAGAAGATAAAAGTAAGCAAGCAATAGAAATTGAGTTTGGATTAACAAATACAAAAGACGATGAAGAAACAAATCCCGATGATAAAGAATGTGCAACACCAATGCTTGCAAACCAAGTACAAGGAGCCTCAGAAAGTAATGGAAATTGTAAAGAAGGGATGTGGATGACGCACCCAGCTTTCCTCGCTTTTAATACAACAGGATTATGGATTGGAAAGTTTACAGTTGGATATAAGGGAGCTTCAAGTGTAAGTGGGGCACAAAAAAATGAAAATAATAATGAAAAAATTATTATTAAACCAAATGTATATAGTTGGAGAGGTATAAGCTTAGGAAATGCCTACAAAACATCATTAGCTTATAAAACAGAATTACAAAGTCATATGATGAAGAATACCGAGTGGGGAGCTATTGCATATCTCACCCAAAGTATTTATGGTCGATGTGAAAGTAAAACAAATTGTACGAAAATAAGTAGCAATAGTAATGCTAACTATATGACTGGATATGTAGATAGTGCTACATCTTATTTTCAAAACTCAATATTAGCAAGTACTACAGGAAATTATTCTGGAGTCTATGATGTAAATGGAAGTTCATTTAATTTTATGGCAAGTTTTATGTATAATAATGGTAATGCTACGTTAAATTTTAGTAGTACAGGATTAAATAAAGAGGACTTAAAAGAGGAAAAATATTATGATGTTTATAATTATAATGCATCTGCCACTGATTATAGTAAGCGAATACTTGGAGATGCAACGGGAGAAATTGGTCCATTTTTGGGTTCTGCTTCTACTGCCAAAAGCTCTATGTATGAAGAAGTTGCTAGAGTTGCAATAAGTACTACTCCCATTTGGTATCGCAGTGCAATTGCATCTACTGGTTCTAAAGGCGGAATTTTTGCATTCAATTGTTATGGAAATGGTTCATCCAATTCTAGAGATGGATATCGTCTTGTTCTAGCACCTAAAAATTAACGAACAAATAAAATACTTGTCAAATCTATGATTAATGGCTATAATGAGAATAACTTATGAAAATAAAAGGAGGATTTATGATAAAAAAAATATTTTATAGTATCCTTCTTTTTTTCTTTTTTATTCCTATGGTACAGGGAGAACGTACAGATTATTCCTATTTAAAAGACTATATTCAAATGCCAGATGTTCAAGCTAAAAATGTATTGCTTTATAATAAAAATGATGAAAAAATTGTTTATGAAAAAAATAGTACAGAGCAGATTTCTATTGCAAGTTTAACAAAAATTATGACAGCTGTTGTAGCTTTAGAAAAAATTAATGATTTAAATTTAGTCGTTCAAGTTCCAGAAAAATCTTTTGAACAATTAGATGGTTATACAAAAGCTGGTTTGAAAGCAGGAGATTTCGTAACGTACAAAGACTTACTTTATGCAACACTTTTACCAAGTGGTGCGGATGCAGCTCAGGCTTTGGCTATTTTAACATATAACGATATCGAAACTTTTGTATCGATTATGAATGAAAAAGCTAAAAGTTTAGATATGCTAAATACCCATTTTAGTAATCCTGTAGGTAGAGATAGTGAAAATAATTATTCAACGTTAGAAGATATGCTTAAATTACTTTTGTATGCTTTGGAAAATGAAGAATTTTATAAAGCCTATACCACAAGAAATTATGTTACTCTAAATAATATAGAGTTGGAAAGTACTTTAGTAGCTCCTGCTAAAATAAATCATTTGAATATTGATATCATTAAAGGTTCAAAATCAGGTTTTACAAGTCAAGCAGGGCTTTGCTTAACATCTCTTGCTATAAATAATGGCATAACTTATTTATTATTAACTGCCAATTCTTCTTATCAAAATAATTATCCTAATCATATTTTAGATAGTCTTACTATTTATAATTATGTATTTACCCATTTTAGTTATGTTGATATTTTAAAAAATGGTCAAACATTAAAAAAAATTCCTGTAGAAGATGCTTTTATAAAAGAATATGAAATGAATAGTACAATTGATAAATCAATTTATTTAGAAAAAAATTTTGTAGATAATCTTTCTTACGAATATCAAGGAATAGAAAAATTAAATTTTAAAATAAAACAAAATACAAAATTAGGGGTTGTTAAAATTAAGTATCAGGATCAAGAACTTTATAGTTATGATGTTTATTTACAAGAAAAAATTAAGTATAAGTATACAAAAACTATTTTATTTTCAAGTTTACTTGTATTAATAGTATTTGTTCTTATATTTCTTAAGAAAAAGTAATGAAAAAATTAGGAGGGATTTAAATGTTAAAAGTAGAACATGTTACAAAATATTATGGTGATGTTTTGGCTGTAGATGATTTATCTTTTGAAGTAAAAAAAGGAGAAATTTTTGGTCTTTTGGGTGTAAATGGAGCAGGTAAAACAACAACATTTCGTATGATTACAGGTCTACTAGATAAAAATAGTGGTACGATTACTTTAGATGGAAAACCAATCGATTATAGCATCACAGATAAAATAGGTTTTCTAACGGAAGAAAGAAGTTTGCTTACAAAATTAACTGTGAAAGAGCAAGTTATTTACTATGGTATTTTAAAAGGAATGAAAGAAAAAGACATTCTAGAAAAATTAGATATTCTATTAAAAAGACTTCATATTGAAGAATATAAAGAACGTAAAATAAAAGAATTATCTAAAGGAAATCAACAAAAAGTTCAATTTATTACAGCTATTATTAATGAACCAACACTGCTTATTTTAGATGAACCTTTTTCTGGATTAGATCCAATAAACGTAGAACTCTTTATGGACGTCATACGAGAATTAAAAGAAAAAGGAACGAGTATTATTTTTTCTTCCCATCGTATGGAACATGTGGAAATGTTTTGTGAAAAATTAGTTGTTCTTGTACGAGGAAAAAGTGTTCTGGCAGGAAACTTAAAGCAAATTAAAAAAGATTATCGTAAGAAAAATATTCATGTTGAAGCAGAAAAACTGGACATTACAAAATTAAAACAAGTAAAAGGCGTACTCGATGTCATTCAAAATGAAAATGAAGTCATTGTAAAAATTGCTAGTGAAGAAAATGTAAATGATGTATTTGACTGTGTAAAGACTTGTAAAGGAGTAACAAAATTTGTAGTTGAAGATGCAACTTTAAATGAAATTTTCTTAGAGAAAGTAGGGGTTATGTATGAAAACAAAATGTAAATTTTTAATTAAACAAAGTCTTAAGAAAAAAATGAGTACGAAATGGTTTAAAATTGCCAATCTGCTTGTTCTTATTTTATTAATTGGAATTTTAAATATTGATCGTATCATTAGTTATTTTGGTGGTGATTTTGAAGAGATAACCAAGATTTATGTTATCGATGAAGCCGAGTCTTATCCACTATTTGAAAATAATTTTAATACGTTAAAAGATAGTTTAGAAGATTTAGGAAATTATGAACTTGAAAATTCTTCCAAAACAATTGAAGAATTAAAAGAAGACGTCAAAGATACAGATGATATCATTTTAACAATTCGTCTTTCAGATACCGAGTATTTGACCGCCGATGTTGCAAGTTTTAATCCTATTGGAATGATGACGGAACAACTTTTACAAACGAGTTTAAATACGATTAAATCTTATTATGTATTAGAAAAAACAGGAATTTCAGAAAGTGAAATCGCCTCTTTAACAAGTAATGTTTCATTAAATAAAGAAGTTACAAATCCTGATGTCGAAGAAAATGCAGAAGGAAAAGATTTAGTTTCATCAGGTTTAATTCTTATTTTAATTGTTCCATTCTTCATATTAATCACCATGCTTACCCAAATGATTGGAGCAGAAATTAATGATGAAAAATCAACGCGTAGTATGGAAATTATTATTTCGAATGTATCTCCAAAAATGCACTTTGCTTCGAAAATCATTGCTTCGACTTGTTTTGTTCTAGTACAAGCCTTCATTTTAGTAGTCGATGTTGCAATTGCTTTTGGAATCCGTTTGTTATGTACAAAAACATTTGCTATTTCCGAAGATACGAGTATGGCGATAATGGACGCCTTAAATATGGTAAAAAATACAGGTATTTTGAATTTACTTTTAAAAGGTTTACCAATTATGCTTATTCTATTCCTATTTAGTTTTGTTCTATATGCCATTGTTGCTGGAGTACTTGCAAGTATGACAACCAATATTGAAGATTATCAACAATTGCAAACACCACTTATGATTTTATTACTTGTTGGGTATTATGTAGCTATTATGGCAAGTACATTTGATGGTGCTATTTTCATTAAAATCCTTTCTTATATTCCGATGCTTTCCTTTCTAATTGCTCCAGTCATTTTCTTACTTGGCCAAACAACCATACTAGAACTAGGACTTTCTACATTGATTTGCATCGTATTTACCTTTATTATTTTCCATTATGGTTTACGTATTTATAAAGTAGGTATCCTAAATTATTCAAGCCAAGATTTATGGAAAAAGATTTTTAAATCCGTAAAAGAAAAATAAAAAAAAGTCTTCAACTTTAGAAGGCTTTTTTAGTTATCTTTCATATTTTCCTAGCATTCCATCTATTAAAATCATCATTTAAAGATAAACGTCGTGCTCTACTTATTTTTCTTTCATTACTTACATTTATATTTCTTATATCGTTTAGTGCTATCTTTAAATATTTAATTGCTGTTTCATCATCTATAGTAGGATGAGCATTTTTGATTCTAGCGTATATGGCTCTTGCTAAATCAATATCACAATCAATATTGGTTTTTATACCTTTTAAGTGATTTAACATGGCATGACTCATATTTTTCCATTTTTATTTTTCGATATAAGTCATTACATTTTTAACAATAGTATAATACATATTTTTTATTTTGGCAAAAGAATACAACTTTCTTTTATAGTGCGTAAAAAAATAGACATTCTAGGTGTTTTTTGATACAATACATACGGGTGTTTTCATATGCTACAAATAAAAAATTTAACAGTTAAAGTTTTAGATAAAATAATATTAGAAGATTTTAATTTAGAAATAAAAGACGGAGAAATTCATGCTTTAATGGGTCAAAATGGAGCAGGGAAATCCACTATTGCAAAAGTTATCCTGCGTGATAAAAATTATGAAGTGGTAAGTGGTTCTATACTTTTAAATGGGCAAGATCTTCTTAGTATGACCACAACGGAAGTGGCAAGGTGTGGTGTTTTTCTAGTAGGTCAAAATCCTATAGAAATTGCAGGAGTTAGTAATGCGGAAATGTTACGAACTACCTTAACTGATCAAGGGGAAAATAATTTAAATATTTTAGAGTTTAATAAAAAATTAACAAGTCTTTGCGAAAAATTAGAAATTCCCACTTCTTTTATTCATCGTGATATTAACTACAATATGAGTGGGGGAGAAAAAAAGAAAAATGAACTTTTACATATGTGGATGTTAACACCTAGTTTTCTTATTTTAGATGAGATTGATTCAGGGCTTGATGTCGATGCTTTAAAGCTTGTTGGAAATAGTATTCAAGAATATATAGAAACGTATCATCCAATCGTTTTACTGATTACGCATCAAAAAGCTTTATTAGATAGGATAAAACCCGATCACGTCCATATTCTAAATCATAAGAAAATTATCCAAAGTGGAGATGCTTCTTTAGCAGAAAAAGTCTTTAAAGAAGGTTTTTCTGGGGCAAGCATTATAGATAGAGTGAGTTTAGATGCATAAAATAAAAGTAGAACAAAATAGTGTACATTTAAAAAGTGAAGAGGTTTTTTTAACATCCTTTTTGGATTCTTTAAAACTTTATGTTATTGGAGAAGTATATTGTGCAATAAATAACTTTCAAAATCAAAGTTTGGAGGTTTATTTAGAGGAAAATAGCCATTTAACTTTAGAATTTTTTCTAGAAGTAGAAAATTCTAAAAATAAAATAAAAATTAATACGGAAGCAAATTCCCAATTGGATTTACACTATGCCTGTTTGTATAGTAAAGAAAATGAACTTATAGTAGAAAATAATGTTAGTAAGGATAATAATCGAAATATACTTTTATTTCGCTTAGTAGAAAAGAATGGTTCCCTAACCGTTAAAGCGGTTGGAAAAATAGAAAAAAATACGAAAAATAATGCTTATTTAGAGGACATTAAGGCTATTACAACAAACGAAAATCATTTGAAAATTATGCCAGATTTAAAAGTATCTTCTAATCTGGTTTTAGCTAGTCATAATGCTACGATTGGCCCAGTGGATAGGGAAGCTTTATTTTATTTAGAAAGTAAAGGTTTAGATAAAAAAGCAGCTTCTACTTTAATAAAAGAAGGATTTTTAAAAGGAGTTATAAATGAAGAAGTTTTTAAAAACTAGGAGGTGAAGCAAAATGAATAGAGAAGATTTTCCAATGTTAAATCAAGACATTGTGTATTTTGATAATGGTGCAACTACTTTAAAACCTAAATGCGTTATTGATAAAACTGTTGAATATTATGAAAAATATGGAGCAAGTTCTCATAGAGGAGATTATGATATTGCTTATAAAGTAGATCAAGAATACGAAAATACAAGAGAACTTGTACGAGAATTCATAAATGCGAGATATTTAGAAGAAATTATTTTTACAGCGGGAGCAACGGAAGGCTTAAATTTAATTGCAAATGGTTTTTTTAAAAATCTATTAGAGCCAAATGATGAAGTATTAATTACTAAATCTGAGCATGCTTCTAATGTTCTACCATGGTTTTCTCTTTCTAAAACAAATGGTATAAAAATTGGATATATTCCACTAGATGATAATCATTACGTAACTTTAGAAAACGTTAAAAAAGCGATTACTCCTAATACAAAAGTTATTAGTCTTGCCTATATAACAAATGTTATTGGAGATATTCGTCCCATTAAAGAAATAACCAAATACGCTCATGAGCATAATATATTTGTCGTTTTAGACGCAGCCCAAAGTATTGGTCATATTAAAACGGATGTAAACGATTTAGATATCGATTTTATGTCTTTTTCAGCTCATAAAATGTGTGGACCAACAGGAGTTGGCGTTTTGTATGGAAAAAAAGAACTCTTAGAAAATGTTGAACCTTTGTTACTTGGTGGTGGAATGAATGAATCTTTTGATAATGAAAAAGAGGTTTATTATAAAGAATTGCCTATGAGACTAGAAGCAGGAACTCCTAATATTGCTGGAGTAATTGCTTATGGAGAAGCAATTAAATATTTACAAAATATTGGAATGAATCAAATCGCCGAATATGAAAAAAAATTACGTAAATACTTAGTTGACAAATTAATTACAATTCCACATATAGATATTATTAATTTAGAAAGTGATAGTGGTATTGTCAGTTTTAATATAACAGATATATTTAGTCAAGATGTTGCTTATTATCTAAACAAATACAATATTTGTGTAAGAGCGGGCAGTCATTGTGCTAAAATTTTAAAAAAAGAAGTGGGGGTTACCAATACCATACGTGTCAGTTTATATTTTTATAACACAATAGAAGAAATTGATATGTTAGTAGAGCTACTAAGTGATAAAGATAAGATATTAAAGGAGATGCTATAGAAATGGATGAAAATTTAAGAAGAGAAATCATATTGGACCATTATCAAAATCCTAAGAATAAAGAAAGAATAGAAGATACCCGTTATATTAAAGTAAATTCAAACAATGAATCTTGTATTGATAATATTGATTTATATATTTTAATTGAAGATGGTATTTTAAAAGATATTAAATTTCAAGGAGAAGCCTGTGCGATTTCTACTTCTTCAACATCCATTATGATTACAAATTTAATTGGTAAAACAATTGAAGAAGCAAAAGAATATATTCGTCATTTTCAAGCAATGATTAATGAATCCGATTATAATGCCGAACTTTTAAAAGAGGGTATTGTTTATAGTGAGATTTATAAACAAAGTAATCGTAAAACTTGTGCGTTACTCCCTTACGAAGCAATCAAAAAAGTTTTAGAAAATTATAAAGAGTAGAATATAGTAACGATTTTGGGGGAAAGGCATATGAATAGTTTTACAAAAATAAACTTAAAAATGGAAAATGGGAATTTTTTATTTTTGAATGAAGAGTATTTAAAAAAATATAGAGAAGAATTACTTGAATTTTTAGAGGATCAAGATTATATGAAATCATTATCTTTTGCCAAACGAATGATGATGAGTCAGGAAATAAAATCCAATAATGCTATTGAAGGAATTAAAGATGATTTATCGATTATTCAAGAAGTAATTAAAAGAAGAAAGATACCGATTAGTGAAGAAGAAAAAACAAGAATTATTAATTTATACCATGGCTATCAATACATATTGACACATAAAAGAATAAATCAAAATAGTTTAAAAGAACTTTATTCGGTGTTAAGTAAAAATCTTTTACAAACTAGTGACGCTGTAAGAATGGGAGATTTTTATCGTACTGCTCCTGTGTATATCTTAAAAAATAATCGTTTAGATCTAGAACCTTTTAGGGGATTAAATGAAAAAAAATTGGATGAGTACATGAACCAATTTTTTGAGTATATTAATAGTGATTGTAATTTTGAAAATGAAATTGATGTCTTTATTAAATCTCAAATTATGCATTTTTATTTTGTGTATATACATCCTTATTTTGATGTAAATGGTCGAACCAGTAGAACACTTTCGATGTGGTACTTATTAAATAATAAAAGTTATCCCTATATTATTTTTAATCGTTCTATTGCTTTTGCTAAAAAGGAATATGAAGAGAATATTATAAAGAGTCGAAAATATGGTGATGTTACTTTATTTTTAAAATATATGCTCGTTCAAGTAGAAAGAGAGTTAGAAAAAGAATATTTTGTTCATCAATTAAATGAAAAATCATCCCATTTTTTATCAAAAGAAGATTTACAAATGATCGAATATTTTATTTCCATGAATGGAAATAGAACGGTTAAAGATTTAGCAAGTTTTTATAATCTTTACAATGAACATCGAAGAGTGAGTGAAATATATGACCAACGCATTGCCCCTCTTTTAGAAAAAGATATATTTGTTGCAAAAGGATATACGAAAAGTTTTATTAAAAGTGAACTTTCTAACTTTTATTTAGATATTCATCCACAGTTTTTAGACGTTGATGCAACAAAAGTAAAACATTTAAAATTGGAAAAATAAGAAAGAAAGGAGATGATCCTTTCTTTTTAAGAAATGGTTGTTTTTTCTTGCGCCTTATTTTCTTCAGGTGTTTTACTTAAACTTGTTACTAAGTCGTGCATTCCTCCTGCTCCTAAAGTAGCAGAAAAGCATAAAGTAAACGCTTCTATAATATTAGGTTCTAATTTTGTAAAGTAACAAATCAGTGCACTTGTAATGCCAATGACAATATTTTGTAAAGGAATATATTTATGAGGCATATTAGGAAATAGTGTTTTGGTAAATGTCCCTAGAATATAGGTTACCATAGCAACAACTAAAACATAATTGATTTGCATATTAAATCTTTTTCTCCTTAATTAATTCTTCCCATTTGTCATGAACATAGGAATTTCCACCTAAAGAAACATAGCGATCGTAAAGCTCGTAAGCATTTCTTTTTTGAACGGGAGTTTTTTTAATTCCCTGCTCAATATCGTTAATAAAATTAACTAAAATGATTTTAATGAGTTCTAATTCAATATTATTTCTTCCAAGAGAGGAAACATTTTCTAAATGATCAATTTTTTCGTTAATAGGAACCAATATTTTAGAAATAAAAGATTTAGAAAAAGTGATAATCGCGGTAATGGCTCCGATAAAAACACTAAAAAAAGTAATAATAGCAGCAATTTGACCTAAAGTGATATTTTCCAAAAAAATAAACCTTCTTTCCAATTAAATTTCTTTATAGTATAATATGAGTAGAAATAAAATCGAAATATAATATTGGTTTAGAAAAGAGAGAAAATATGGTCACATTTGATGATTTTTTAAAATTAGATATACGAATTGGAACAATTATAAGTGCTAAAGTATTTGAAGAAGCGATAAAAAAAGCTTATCAATTGGAAATTGATTTTGGCTCTACGATTGGCATAAAAAAATCTTCTGCTCAAATAACGGATCTTTATTCTTTAAAGGATTTAATAGGAAAACAAGTAGTGGCGATTGTAAATTTTCCTGTCAAACAAATTGCGAATTTTTATTCTGAAGTATTAGTGCTTGGAATTTATCATGGAGATAAAGTAGTTTTGCTAACACCAGATAAACTTGTAAAAAATGGAGAAAAAGTAGGTTAGTAAGAATAAGAATTGAAATATTTAAATTTTTGTGTATAATAAACGGCTAGGAGGTTTTTTTAATGGACAAAAATAATTTAGAAGACATAAAAAGAGCATATAAAGAATACTATGATTCCTTAACAGAAATAGACAAGTTAGAAGAAACAAAAAAAGCTTATGAATTACATCCTTTTATAAAAGAATATGTAAAATTAACAGAAAAATTAGATGCAGATAAAAATATAATCAAGAGATACGGAGAAGGTACAGAATCAGAAATTATCAATCGAATTGTTGATAAAATCGGTATTAATTCAAAAGGAAACGTTTATTTTTGGTTGGAAACAAATATGAATTTTAAGAATTATGCCAATTTAGATTCAGGTGCAACCATCCAAAAAGGCAATTTTTTATCCGTACCTGTTGATGCTGTAAAAGAATTTGAAGAAAATAATATTGTATTGTACCCACCTAGTAATGTAGATTCTGTAGAGTATTTTGCCAAAATGAAATACTTATATTTTAAAATGGCTTTAGAAAGTGGCCTGGATACAGCAAATAAATTTATAAGAGATTTAAAAGAAAATAATGAACAAGAACTAAAAAGATAACAAGCTATTCGTAGTTTGTTTTTTTCTAGCAATTTTTCTTATTATTTTATATAATCATAATAGGTGAGGTAAAAGATGAAAAAAATAGTATCGATTTTAATATGTTTGGTTATGATTCTAGGTCTTACGAGTTGTGGAACTCAAGTAGAGGAAAATACTAATCCTTTTAAAGAAGAGTATGAAAGTTTAAATGGAGTACAAAATTCATCAGGTAAAGAACATCGTACCCTTTCTATAGATGAAGAAAATCCTTTTGTTTACGTAACTCCAAAGGAAATTATTGAAAAAATTGAAAATAAAGAAACTTTTTATGTTTATTTTGGGTCTTCTTATTGTCCTTGGTGTCGTAGTGTAATTGAAAAAGCTATTGAGGTTGCTAAAGAAAAAGGCATTTCTACGATTTACTATGTCAATATTTGGGATGGAGATCATAAAGAAATTTTAAGAGATACCTATAAATTAAATGATAATGGTAAAAAAGAGTTAGTATATGAAGGGACAGAGGAATATAAAACTTTGTTAACCTATTTTGATGCAGTTTTAGGAGAATACACTTTAACAGATAGTAAAGGAAAAACTGTAAAAGTAGGAGAAAAAAGAATATTTGCTCCAAACTTTATTTATGTAGAAGAAGGTAGTGCTAAACGCATCACAGAAGGAACTAGTGCTAAACAAACCTCTTCTATGATGGATCTTACAGATGAAATATTAAAAGATGAAGAAGAACTTTTTAATGCTTTTTTTGAAAATTAAGAGGTAAGAAATGAAACGAAAAACCAAAAGAATTTTATTTGTCGTTAGTATGATTATACTAACTTGTTTAATTGTTCTTGGAATATTTACTTTAGTAAATTATATTCGAATTAAAACAGCAAAAATTGAAATTACTTTAGTAGATGATTTAACAATTCCATTTAAAGAAGAAAGAAAAGTAAGTGACTTTATTACTAGTATCAATGGTACCATTTTAAAAGATTATGTCATTGATTCAAATTCATTAGGGAAGAAGGATATTACTTTTAAATTTCGAAATGATGATAATATTAAAGTTTCTTATACATTTCAAGTGGAAATTGTTGATGTAACAAAACCTATTGTATGGTTAGGTAGTAGTTATACGATTACGAAGGGGAATGCTTTTAATTATAGCCAAATACTATGTGGAGATGATCTAGATAGTAGTCCAAATTGCTATGTTGATGGAGAATATGATATAGATAAAGTTGGTGTTTATCCCTTAACCTTTATTGCAGAAGATGCAAGCGGGAATAAAACAGAACAAGCTTTTAAATTAAATGTAACAGAACCAAGAAAAAATGTAAGTACGAATACAACGCCGACGTATACAGAATTTTCAAGCGTTGTAGAAAAGTATAAAACTGAAAATACCCGTATTGGTATTGATGTATCGAGTTGGCAAGGTGAAATAGATTTTGATGCTTTGCAAAATGCGGGAGTGGAATTTGTCATCATTCGTGTTGGGGGAACAAGAGGACGCGATAAAGAATATTTTGTAGACAATAACTTTGTTTATAATATTACGGAAGCAAATAAAAGAAATATGGATGTAGGCATTTATTTTTATTCTTATGCAAGTTCTAGTGAAAAAGCCAAAGAAGAGGCTAACTGGGTTTTGGAGCAAATTAAAGATTATAAAGTAACTTTACCAATTGCATATGATTGGGAAAATTGGAGTACATTTAATGACTATCATTTAAGTTTCTTTGGCCTTACTTCGATGGCAGATACTTTTTTAGATACGATTCATAATGCTGGTTATGAAGGATTACTTTATAGTAGTAAAAATTATTTAGAAAAATTATGGATGCCTTCTAAATATGAAACTTGGCTTGCTCATTATGTGGATAAAACAACTTATCAAGGAACTTATAGGTTATGGCAACATTGTAACGACGGAAAAGTAGATGGCATTAAAGGTGCCGTTGATATTGATGTACTCTATGTAAACTAGACTATACTAATTTGCAGTAAAAAGAAAAACAATATAAATAAAAGAAATAGATTTACTAAAAATTGGTAAATCTTTTTTTTAAAGTTTTTGTTCATACTACGAATAGGTGAAGTAGGATGAAAAAAATGGTAGTTACTCTCTTTTTTCTTTGTTTAGCTATCAATTCATATAAAGCTTTTGAAATAAAAAATTGTTCAAAGAATCTAACTTTAGAAAATTTAAATTCCAAAGATTTACTTACCTATATAAAAGAAAATGACTTACTAGGAAAAGTAAGTCAAGTTTGTAGTCCAGATTTATGTAAATCATTATCTATAAATACCATAGAACATGATATTCAAGAATTTATTAAACAGAATATAAATTACATAAAAAGTAAAAATGAAGAATTAGGAATCTCTGCCGATCTAAAAGGGTTTCGTATTGAAAAAATTATTTTGAATGATTGTTAACTTTATCTCCTTGATAAACATTACGTTTAACCATTTCTTTGTCTATGTCATTTAGAACACAAAACTTTTTAACTAACCAAGTAGGGGTAATTAAATCTTCTACTTTTGGGTCTCCTGTAATTCGATGAATGACTATTTTTTCATCTAAATGTTCGAGTTGTTCAATCACGATATCGATGTATTCGTTTTTAGTAAGGATAGGAAATGGCTTTTCTTCATACATACGTGCTAATTCTGTTCCTTTTAAAACGGAAAGCATGTGGATTTTTACGCCATCTACTTTTAAGTCATTTAAGAACTTTGCTGTGTTTACCATATCTTCTTTTGTTTCATAAGGTAGACCATTAATAATATGAGCAACAACACGAATGCCTCTTTTTTTTAAGTTTTCAACACAAGTTTTAAAGTTTTCTACATCGTGACCTCTTTTAATAAGAGACAAAGTTTCATTTTTACTTGATTGTAAACCAAGTTCAATTGTTAAATAGGTCTTTTTATTTAGCTCTTCTAAATAATTTAAGCATTCTTCTGTTATAGCATCACTTCTTGTGGCAATTGATAAACCTATAACATTATCGAGTGCTAGAATCGTTTCAAATTTTTCTTTTAAAACAGAAACTGGAGCAAAAGTATTCGTATTTGCTTGAAAATAACCAATATAATAACTATTTGGCCATTTACGTTCTAAAACCTTTCTTACTTCATTAAATTGGCGTACTAAATCACTATTTTTGGTAATGTCATAATCATTACTTCCGTGTAAACAAAAAATACAACCATTTCCATTTTTAAAATTAGGACAAGAAAAGTTAGCATTTAAACTCACTTTAAAAACTTTATGATGAAAAAAAGTTTGGTATTCATAGTTTAAAGTATGGTATCTTTTATTATCTAATGTATAGGAAAACATAGCACTCATTTCTTTCTTTTAATTAATTATATCATAAGATAGAATAATATTTTAAGTTATGAAGGAAATTCAATTAAAAGTTTTGTTTTAGGTAGACATTAAGTATAAATTATGCTATATTAATAACGACATAAGAAATTATGTTATGCAAAATATTGCATATAATATAAAAAAGCAGGTGAAGCCAGCCTTAAGTGGCAACTAAAAAAGTGAGTGAAGCCAGCTCTATAAATGGCAACTAAAAAAGTAGGTTAGAGAGCAAACTCTAATCTTTTTTAATACTTTTTAAAGTGCATTGCAACTCTTTTCTCTTTATGATAAAATAGACTAGAATAGAGGGTGTTACCATGGCTAGTATGGATGAACATTTTAAAATTGATTATTCTCATGCTAAGGCGAAAGAGAATGTTATTTTTAAAGGGCAAAAATATCGTATTACCATTTTAACGGAAAGACTTATTCGTTTCGAATATAGTGAAAATGGTTTATTTTATGATGGTTTAACGGAGAGAGTATTAAACCGTGATTTTCCTGTTCCACAATACACGGTAAAAGAGGATAATAAATATTTAGAGATTGCTACCAAATATTTTAAACTTACTTATGTAAAAGAACGCCCTTTTGTAGGAAGTAAGATTGCTCCTGATGCAACATTAAAAGTCATTTTACAAAATACGGATAAATTATGGTATTTTAATCACCCAGAAGCTAGAAATTTTAGAGGGACTGCCTCTAGTTTAGATGAAAATAGTGCTAAAACAGGGTTATATAAAGGGCTTTATTCTACGGATGGTTTTGCATCTATAGATGATTCAACTTCTCTTTTATTAGAAGAAAATGGTAAACTGACTCCTCCAAGTGAAAATAGGGTAGACACATATCTTTTTATTTATCGAAGAGATTTTGGTTTATGTTTAAGAGATTACTTTATGTTAACAGGTTTACCAAGTTTGATTCCTCGTTATGCTTTAGGTATTTGGTGGAATAAGGATGAGATTTATAGTTTTGAAGATTTAAAAAATTTATTAACAACTTTTGCTCGTAAGAAAATTCCATATTCTGTATTATTGCTTGGAAATAATTGGCATACTCAAACTGATTTGCCCAGTACAGGATACACGTTTAATCATACATTATTTTCAAATCCTGAAGAATTTATTAAATACATGCACGATAGAGGAATAAGAGTTGGTTTAAGCATTGATCCAAGTCAAGGGATTAGTCGTCAGGAAGAAAAATATGAAACCATTAAAAATCATTTACAATTTACAGAAGAAAGAAATATTCCTTTTAATGTATTTGATACAAATGTCTTAATGGAATATTTTCATGAACTAATTAATCCTTTAAACGATTTAGGAGTTGATTTCTTTTTTATCGACTATTACAATCGTAAAGATATGAATACATTAAAAGCCCTAAACTATTATCATTTTAATGATTATAAAAAATATGCGACAAGAAGAGGAATGCTTTTATCAAGAAATTCTTTGGTAGCACCTCATCGAACTCCGATTCATTATTCTGGGAAGACAACTGTTAGTTGGGATACTTTACGCTTTTTGCCATTTTTTAATTCAACCGCAAGTAATATAGGAGTTTCTTGGTGGAGCCATGATGTTGGAGGATACCAAGATGGAATTGAAGATGGAGAACTTTATCTTCGCTATGTTGAACTAGCAACATTTAGTCCTATTTTTCGTTTTAGTGCAAAACATGGTCACTACTACAAAAGAGAGCCTTGGCGTTGGGATATAAAAACTTTTAATATTGTAAAAGATTATTGTATTTTAAGGCATCGTTTAATTCCTTATTTGTACGCTGAAGCTTATAAATATCATAAAACAGGACTTCCACTCGTTCAGCCACTCTATTATCAAAATCCTGAAATTTATGATGAGCCTCTATATAAAAATGAATATTACTTTGGGGGAGAATTATTTGTTGCTCCTATTACGGTAAAAAAAGATCGAGTTATGAATCGAGCTATTGAAAAAATATTTTTACCCAATGGAATATGGTATGACTTTAATACAGGGAAGAAATTTCCTGGAGATAAGCGCTATGTAACTTTTTACAAAGATGAAGATTATCCAGTATTTGCAAGAGCAGGAAGTATTATTCCCCTTGCAGACTTAGAAGAAAATATTAATGTTACCAATCCACCAAAAAAAATGGAAATTCATGTCTTTCCAGGTAGAAGTAATTCTTATAAATTATATGAAGACGATGGCTATTCTTCCTTATTTGAACAAGGCTACTACATTATGACGAATATCGATTATAATTATCTACAAAACAACTATACTCTCATTATTCGCCCTGTAGAAGGAAAAAGTGGAATTATTCCTGATAAAAGAGATTATAAAATTCGTTTTCGCAATACTAGGGAAGCGGATGATGTTATTACATATATTGGTAAAGATGTGGTGATTACCAATAATTATGTGGAAGATAATGATTTTATTGTTGAAGTTAAGGATGTTCCAACAATTAGTCAATTAACTATCAATTGTAAAGGAAAAGACATAGAAATTGATGCCGTACGTATTATTAATGAGGAAGTAGATTCCATAATTAGTGATTTACAAATTGAAACAAGACTTAAAGATAAAATTGCCAATATATTTTTTAGTGAAGAATCAATTAAGAAAAAACGTATTTTGATTCGAAAATTAAAAAAAGATGGTTTAGAGCCAATTTTCGTACGTATGTTTTTAAAACTACTTGAGTATATTAAAGAAATATAAGAACTTTAGGTTCTTTTTTTCATGTTAAAAAAAGTTTTGCCAAGTTTTGTCGAAAGCCTTGCAAAGAGAAAAAGAAACTTTATAATAGCAGAACAGATTCATTCAAAAAGGGGTTTTGGTTGAATGAATGAGAAAGGAAAAAAGTTATGATAAAAGAAAAGAAGTTTTTAAAGGATGAATACGCTAAAAAAATATTTCGAAATGCGGATTGTAAAGAATATGTAGCAAGTATTATAGCAGTACTTTTGCATTTAAAAAAAGAATATGTAATGGAAAATTTAACACTCATTGATCCAGAAGTGAATGTAAATAAGAATATAAAGAATCAAGAAGCGGATATAGTTTATGATACGAAGGAAAACTATATCAATATAGAAATCAATTACCAAAATAGTACCGAACTACAAATAAAGAATAGCGCCTATATCGCTCAACTTTATTTAAAACAAGTAAAACCAGGAGAAAAGTATCAAATAAAACCAATTGTCCAAATAAATATCAATAATTATGATTATTATAAAAAAGAGAAATTCATCTATCATAGTTACATCATGGAAGAAGAGTATCATATATCAAGAGATAAAAATATTGAAATATATGATATCAATCTAGATTTATTAAGCAAAATAGATTATAATGAGATAGAGAAAATGAATGAAAGGGATTTAAAGTGGCTTTTATATATCTTTGTGTGTGAAGATAGAAAGTTACGAGAAGAGGTTTATGGTGGAAGTGAAATGATGAAGAAGATAAATAAAAA
>CANRBV010000019.1 GCA_947628965.1 uncultured Bacilli bacterium
CGTACCATATTATGTTTTCCAGCACAAATTCCAAGAATAGGAATATCATACTCATAACAATATTTAGCAATAAAGCATTCGTATTCATCAACAAAACCTCCACCTTGCAAAAGGATTCCATCACAAAGAGCAATTTGGTCATAAAAATTATGTTTTTCTGTCGTTGTTAATTGATCTTGCCAATTATCTCTTGCCACAATTTTGTCTTCGTTGGTTGGAAGAATACCAATAGCAATTCCACCATTATCAAAGATGGCTTGTTTCACTTCATCTCTTATAAATGTTTCTAATCGTTTGCCATTTGTTTTATAATGTTTAGCGACTATCCCTATTATTGGTTTCATTCTCAAACTCCTATTTTCCTTAAAAAAAGAAGCTTTATTTGGCTTCTTCTTGGGCTCTTGTTTCACGAATAACTGTTACTTTAATCGTACCAGGATATTGCATTTCTGATTCAATTTTATCTTTAATATCACGCGCCATTTTAAAACTACTAGTATCATCAATTTCATCTGGTTTTACCATAACTCTTATTTCGCGACCAGCTTGCATTGCATAGGCTTTATCAACACCTTCAAAAGAATTACCTATTTCTTCAAGTTGTTCTAATCTCTTAATGTAATTTTCTAATGAATCGTTTCTAGCTCCAGGTCGTGCAGCAGACAAAGTATCTGCAATTTGTACAAGTACCGAAATTACGCTCGTTTGAGCTTCATCTCCATGATGAGAAGCAATAGCATTTAAAACAACTTCGTCTTCTTTGTATTTTTTAGCTACATCAAGTCCTATTTCAACATGTGAACCTTCCATTTCAAAATCAATTGATTTGCCAATATCATGTAATAGACCTGCTCTTTTAGCTAAAGTTACATTTTCTCCTAACTCTCCAGCCATAAGTCCTGTAAGGTTTGCTACTTCTATAGAATGTTGTAAAGCATTTTGACCATAGCTTGTTCTAAAATGTAACTTACCTATTAAGTGAACTAAATCAGCATCTACATTGGTTAAACCAAGTTTATATAAAGCATCTTGTCCCATTTCGGTAATTTTATTATTGATATCTTTTTCAACTTTATCATAAACTTCTTCAATACGTGATGGATGTATTCTTCCATCTTTAATTAAGGTTTCAATTGTAATTTTTGCAATCTCTCGACGTAAAGGGTCAAAACTAGATATTACAATTGCTTCTGGTGTATCATCAATAATTAAATCAACACCTGTAACAGATTCAATTGTTCTAATATTACGACCCTCTCTACCAATTAAGCGACCTTTCATTTCATCGTTTGGTAGTGTTATGGTACTAACAGTTTGCTCACTTGCAACATCTTCAGAATAACGTTGCATACTGGAAACAATTAAATCTCTGGCTTTTTCATTTGCAACTAATTTTGCTTCACTTTCCTTTTCTTTAATATAATTCGTAATTTCAAGTGACATATCTTCTTCAACACGTTTCATAATCATATCGCGTGCTTTTTCACGTGAAAGTTTTGAAATATTTTCTAATTGTTGTAATTCTTCTTTTAGCATTTCATCCATTTTGGCTTCTTTTTCTTGTAATTCCTTTTGTTTAGCTCCTAAATTATTATCACGCTCATCTAACAAAGCATCTCTTTTTTGTAACATTTCTTCTCGTTTATCTAGATTAGTTTCTCTTTGCATTAAACGAGTTTCAGAATCTTTCATTTCTTCTTTCTTTTGTTTAATTTCTTTGTCTGTTTCTTGTTTTAGACGAAAAGATTCTTCTTTTAATTCAAGTAATGAATCTCTTTTATGTTTATCTGCCTCTTTTTTTGCGTCGTCTAATAATTTTTCAGCTTTCTTTGAAGCATTTACATTTTTGATAGCATCCACTATAAAAATAAGAATTGCTCCAATAATCATTCCAATAATCAAAGCTAAAATAATGGATGTTAAATTAAATTTCATACGATCCCTCCATTATTTTTATCTATAGCAAATTCATATTAAATAAATAAGTCTATAATTCTATTATAAAGTTTAAAGGAAAAATTAGCAATCATTTTTTCTTTTCAGTTTACTAAATATTCATTTTATCCTTAAATAAATAGTAAAAAAAAAAGAAAAGTTTAAATTAATTATTTTCCTCACTTTTCTTATTTTCTTTTTTTACAAATCCATAATGCTCGCGAATTTTTTGTTCTAGCTCATCACGTAATGTGGTATTTTCTTTTAGCAATGCTTTAACATTTTCTTTACCTTGACCAATTTTTTCTCCTTGATAAGCATACCAAGCACCACTTTTATCTAAAATATTTAATTCGCTTGCTATATCAATAATTTCCCCTTCTCGACTTACACCTTCCCCATACATAATATCAACAGATGCAGTTCTAAATGGTGGGGCTACTTTATTTTTAACAACTTTAATTGTTGTACGATTTCCTATTACTTGTTCGCCATTTTTTATTTGTTCGGCTCTTCGAACATCTAAACGAATGGTTGAATAAAATTTTAGAGCACGGCCTCCTGGAGTTGTCTCAGGATTTCCAAATAAAACTCCAACTTTTTCTCTCAATTGATTAATAAAGATAGCTGTCGTTTTTGTTTTACTAATCGTTCCAGAAAGTTTTCGCAATGCTTGAGACATCAATCTTGCTTGTAAACCAACATGACTATCTCCCATTTCTCCATCAATTTCCGCTTGTGGTACTAATGCAGCAACGGAATCAATTACAATAATATTTACTGCTTCACTTCTTACTAAGGCTTCACAAATTTCTAAGGCTTGTTCTCCAGTATCGGGTTGGGATAATAAAAGTTCATTAATATTAACACCCAAATTTTTAGCATACACGGGATCAAGAGCATGTTCAGCGTCAATAAAAGCAGCTCGGCCACCCTCTTTTTGTACTTCAGCGATCGCTTGAAGTGCAAAAGTCGTTTTACCTGAAGATTCAGGCCCATAGATTTCTATAATTCTTCCCTTTGGATAACCTCCAACTCCTAAGGCTATATCAAGAGTTAAAGAGCCACTACTCGTGGTATCGATTTCCATATGAGAATTCTCTCCCAGTTTCATGATGGCACCTTTACCAAATTGTTTTTCAATATCTGCAAGAACTTGTTCTAAAGCTCTGTCTTTTTCTTTTATATCTTTTGTTGTTTTCATTTCTGTCCTCCAATTTTCTTATAATCTTATTTTATTATAGAATAATTTGTTTGTCAACATTTTTTCGTACAAATGTTTGCTTTTAACAAATTATCATTCTTTTTGCCTTTTTCAATTAACAACATAACAAAAAGTTAAAAAAAATGCAAATCACAAATTTTGCCAAAATTGAAAGAAAAAAAGCAAATTGTTTAAAGAATTTACTCTATCCTCTAAATAATTTGCTTAAATTTACTTAAAAATTGAAAAAATTTTAATATTTTAAATTTTTTGGGTATAAGACTCTTCCTCGGGGGAGAACATAGCTTATACCCAAAATTTTTATTTTTCTTTTATGCGAATCACAAATGCAGTATTTGGAACATCAATTTCTAGTGTATCGTTAAATTTTACTTGATCTTCTAAAATAAGATTTGCAAGCAACGTTTCAATATTTCTAGTTACATAACGTTTGATTGGTCTTGCTCCATAATTCTTATCATAAGATTCTTCGATAATTTTTTCTCTAGCTTTCTTTGTTAATTCAATATGAATATTGCTTGGAATTAAACGTGACTCAATTTCAGCAATAATTTTATCTAGTATATCGTTTACAACTTCTTTTGTTAAAGATTTAAAGATAATAATTTCATCAATACGATTGATAAATTCAGGTCTAAAAGTAGATTTTAATTCGTTCATGACTAAATCATCACTATTTTCTTCCTCATCTAAAATGTGTTCGCTACCCAAGTTGCTCGTCATAATAATGATAGTATTTTTAAAATCAACCGTTCTTCCTGTACTGTCCGTAATACGTCCATCATCTAAAATTTGAAGCAATATATTAAAGACATCGGGATGGGCTTTTTCAATTTCATCAAATAAAACAATTGAAAAAGGATTTCTTCTTACAGCTTCGGTTAATTGTCCGCCTTCGTCATATCCAACATATCCAGGAGGCGCTCCAACCAAACGGCTAACATTAAAGGCTTCCATATATTCAGAACAATCAATTCTTACCATATGACGTTCATCATCAAATAATTCACTTGCTAAACTTTTAGCAACCTCTGTTTTACCAACCCCAGTTGGACCTAAAAAGATAAACGAACCAATTGGACGATTTGGATCTTTAATACCACTTCTTGCCCGAATTATTGCTTCACTAACAAGTTTTAAAGCATTATCTTGACCCTTAACTCTTTTTCTTAAATTTTCTTCCAAATGAAGAAGCTTTTCTTTTTCGCCACTTACTAGTTTAGCAACAGGAATATTGGTCCATTTGGAAACAACGTTTGCAATATCAGTATCACTTACGGTATCTGAAAGCATTAGATTGGTTGTTTTTTGTTTTAATTCTTCTAGTTCACGTTCAAGTCTTGGGATTTCGCCATGACGTAATTTTGCACTAGTTTCTAAATCGTAGTTATTTTCGGCCATTGCAAGATTATGTCGAGCATTTTCTAACTCTTCCTTTTTCTTACCAATTTCTTCATTAATCTTTTTTTCATCTTCCCAATTCTTACGCATCGCACTTTCTTTTTCTTTTAAACCATCGATTTCTTCTTTAATTTTTTCTAATCTTTGTTTGGATAATTCATCTTTTTCTTTCTTTAAAGCTTCTCTTTCAATTTCAAGACGCATGATATCACGGGTTAAGGTATCTAACTCAACTGGAACGGAATCCATTTGCATCTTAATAGTAGCACAAGCTTCATCTACCAAATCAATTGCTTTATCTGGTAGGAAACGATCAGTGATATAACGATCACTAAGAGTCGCTGCAGCAACCAAAGCATTATCCTTAATACTTACTTTATGAAAAACCTCAAATCTTTCTTTTAACCCACGAAGAATGGTAATCGTATCTAAAACATTTGGTTCTTTCACAAGCACTTTTTGTAAACGTCTTTCTAAAGCCCCATCTTTTTCTATATATTTACGATACTCATTTAATGTGGTGGCACCAATTAGTTTTATTTCTCCACGAGCAAGCATTGGTTTTAACATATTTCCTGCATCCATAGCGCCGTTTTCACCAGCACCGACAATCATATGAATCTCATCAATAAACATTATGATATTACCATTACTTTCCTTGATTTCTTTTAGAACCGCTTTTAATCTTTCCTCAAATTCACCACGATACTTTGCCCCTGCAATTAAAGCCCCCATATCAAGTTCCCAAATGGTTTTATTTTTTAAACTGTTTGGAACATCTCCAGCAACAATCCTCTCAGCAAGCCCTTCTACAATCGCTGTTTTTCCAACCCCTGCTTCTCCTATTAAAACTGGATTATTTTTGGTTTTTCTCGATAAAATACGGATGACATCACGAATTTCTTCATCCCTACCAATTACGGGATCAATTTTATTATCAATAACACTTTTTACAATATCACGTCCATATTTTTCTAAAACATTCTCTTCTGGTTCTTGATTATTATACATAATTATCCCTCTTTTCTAATTTGTTAGTATACGCTCAAAATTAGCACTTGTCAATATTAAGTGCTAATTATAGTATAAAAGAAAAAAGAGTTTTTATTCACTCTTCTGTTTCGACAACGTTTTTTATATCTATTAATTCAAAATAGCTCTTTTCTTTATTTTCTTTCTAGCTTCTTTTGTTTTCAGCAATTAACTCTATATCCGTTGTTAATTGTTTAATTCTTTCGATAATTCTTCTCGATTTTACTTTATCAACGCCACTATTAGAAATAGATAAATGTTCTTCTAACTCTTTTAAATTCAAATTTGAGGTAAAAAATGTTGTTTTATGTTCATTCATTCTTTCTTGTAAAATTGTTCCAAGTATTTCATCTCGACCCCATTCGGTTACTTTTTCAGCTCCAATATCATCAATAAGTAAAAGATCTGTTTTCATAAATCGATTCATATTATAAGAATAATCATCAAAATCTTTTAAAGAACGTAAAAGATCAGGAAAATAAACAATCTCAATACTTACATTTTTTGTATCATGTAGTTCATTTAAAAGAGCGCTTATTAAATATGTTTTCCCTGAGCCAAAACTACCATGTAAATAAAGACCTTTCATACTTTTTGTTAAATCATATTCTTCATAAAATTTATCGAGCCATTTAATAATTGGAAGTTGTTTTTTATCTTTCATATCAATATCTTTCATGCGAATTTTTTTCTTTTGCTCTTTTACTTTTTCATAGATTTTTTGTTGATACTTACAAGGCTTATAAGTAAAGTATAAGGAATCTTCCTTTACTTCTGGAATAACTAAACATCCTTTATAAGCATTCTTACACATATAAAGCCCTTTACAATTTTGGCAATTTCTTTTTTCATCTAAAGAATTTATGAGCTGAGTGGTCTTTTTCATTGCTTCTTTTGGGTTTAAATGTAAACTTTTCACAAGCTTTACAAATTCTTTATCTAAACTTGCTTCTTTGAAGTTTTGTTCTAAATCTAAAAAATTTACTTCTTTTTTTAATTCTTTTAAATTTGCCATACATCCTCCTACTTATATTTGTTTAAAATACTTTCTAGTTCTTGTTCTTCTTCTTGACTCATATTTTCACTTTCTAGCTTTTCATTAAACCAAACTGGCTCTGTCATCTTACTCATTTTAGCATTAGGAGCCTTTTTACTATATTTTTTATGCTCTTTTTCAGCAACATTCATAGCATCTTCTGCTGTTTCTATTCCCATTCTTTTCCATTGGCCAGCAATGGTTTCAACAAAAGCTTGATTTAATTTGTTATCATTTTTCTTTAAAACATAATCGATTAAAACATTTACAACGGCTGGTTTTAAGTTTAAATCGACAAGTAAAGTTTCTAATAATTTTAAATCTCTACTTGTTGGATTGCTCCCTTTATATTTACTTTTTAAAAAGTCATAAGGAGTCGTATTTTCAAAAACAGCAATAATTTTACCACGATTGGAATTGTCTCCAATTGGATTTTTTAAATATTCTGGTTGGATACGATATACTAAAGTAGGAAGTTTACCATTATTGTTATATTGATAATATTTACGGCACATCTTTCGTAAGTTTTCTTTATCAATATAGCCTTTTTCATTAATAACTAAACGAATCATTTCTACCATTTTTAATGTATCAAAATTATAAACAAAAGCTAGATTATTAATTAGTTCTCTTAACTTTTTGTTTAAACTTTTTTCATTTAATATTCCTTTGGGTAAGGAAGAAAAAAGCAAATCAAAATCAACCTGATCTTGTAATGTGAGTGTATTTTCATTTTTTCCTATGGCATCAAAGGTAATAGAACTAGATGATTTATAAGTAGTATCCAAGGTATGGGTAACATCTGTGTAATCTTTTAAATCAATTTTATATTCTTGATATTCGGTTTTTAAAAGTTCGTATTCGTTCTTTCCTAAATTATTATACAAAACGACATTAAATATGGGATTATTAAAAAATTCTTTAGGACTTAAAGGAGAATAAAGTTCATAAACATAATTATTTAACTCCCCTTCTTTTAAATATGTTTTAATAAGTCCTACACTTTCTAGGGCATCTCTTGCTTCTTTAATAGTTTGTAAACTACATTTTAAAAGAGTCATTAAATGATGATGATTATAATCCATACTTACAAGTTCTAGTCTATCTAAATCACGCCATAAAGTAAGATATAAACTAACCGCTGCATATCCTATAATAGGTTCATATAAGCTAATTAAATTTTTACGTTCTTTATCCGTAAGCATTGTTTTATTAACCACTACATATTTATCAGCAGGTAAGAGAGTTATTAGTTTCATAAGCCATTCACCTTTCTATCAAGTTCTTATCTTTTATTATAAGAAAAATTGTGATTCGGTACAAGAGGTATTAATTTTTAAGTGTTCCTATTGAGACAACATAAACGCCGTCTTCTCTTTTATAAGAATAATTGGTACCAGTTAGAACCATTAAAAAGGCTGGTTCCCCGCATTTTTTGCTGTCAACACGTTCTTTAAACTTTAGAAGATTTTCTGCAGCAGCATCGATATAGCCAGCACCAAGTTTGATTTCAATTGCTCCCCATTTTCCGCTACTTGTTCTCAGTATAGCATCTACCTCAAAATCTTTTTCATCACGATAAAAAGTAATATCTCCTCCATAACTTTGGGTATAAACTTTTAAATCTCTAATACAAAGAGATTCAAATAAAAATCCAAAAGTGTTTCGTATTTTTAATTTCCTCATATTCTTGTTTTCGATCGGGATTTTGAAACTCAATGATACTTTTGGCATGATGAAACCCAGTAGTTGATTTACCACACCATTTGCATCCTTCTATAAGAATGGCTCCCATAATTTCCATAAGTTCCTCAATATCTTTATCCACAACTCTCGGTAAATAATTCATTTTATCCCTTCTTTTTCTAAAAAAATTGTATCACTATTTTACAAAAAAAAGCAATTTTTATTTTACATTTTGAGAAAAAATCATTTTACATTTTGAGAAAAAAGAAAAAGAGCATTGCGCTCTTAGCAGGCCTCATCGCAATCGATATCATAGACACTGCGAATAAGTTCCATAAAAGTATTGGATAATTCTTCTTGTTCTTCGATTGTTAAATCATCATATCCACTTTCTTGACTTTCAACAGTTCCAACATGAATTTGGGTAATTAAACCATTTTTTATTCCTACCACAGTTGGAGCCATTAATCTTTTTTCTTGCGTATCAATTTTTTCTCCATCTGTGCTTGTTAAATAATAAGGATCTAAAACACCATCCATTAATTTTAAAATATTATAATATCCTGATGTACCCTCTTCTTTTACTTCTACTTTGTTATTTGGATCCAATTCTAAAGTATCGCGAATATTACTTATATTTAAGTAGTAAAGTTTATCAATACTTGCATTATCTAAAGTTGTAAGTAAAACTGGTAACATGCTTCGACACCAAGGGCAATCTGGAAAACCAAAGTATAAAATTCCTGTTCCAGTTTCTAGTAAAGTGACAGCCTCTTCTTCTGATACTATATCAACGGGATTATTGGCACTAATAGTTATTTCTTTAATTGTTTTTCCATCTTTTTCACGAATTACATTATTTAAAGATTCATATTCATTTTTAAAAATTAAACTTTCTGTATTTCCACCCGTTTTTGATTGCTCTTCTCTTCTATCACGAAAAACAATAACCCCAATTCCTATCATACATACAAGAAGAATCAGAATTATTCCTATAAAAACTTTATTATCTTTATTCATTTACAACCACCAATAAAATTTTAACGTAGATTTTTGTCGTTTGCAATATTTTATTAAATTTTTTCTTTGGCTTTTTACTTTATCCTAGTATAAATTGTAATAATTTTTTCAAAAAGTCATAAGAAAAGACTATAAAAAATTATTACAGCCTTCCCAAAACATATACAACCGAGATCACTTATTATTCGCACCACTCGGAAGCAACTCACATTTACTTATTAATGTACTTTTTAGTACAATATTAATATAAAATATTTTTTAACGGAATGTCAAATAATTATTAAAAATTTTCAATAATAATCTCTTATTCATTATGATTCAATATAGCATAGACATAAGCATTCTCATGTTTATTTGTTTTAAAAAAATATTTTTTTCTTAAAATACCTTCTAACTCAAATCCACATTTTTCTAATAATTGTTAAGCCTATTTTTATTCAAATTCTCTTATATATAACATTTTTTCATTTAATTGATTCTAACTTTATCATTTTTATCTCATTTTTTAATCATTTTTTCTATACTATCCACTATTTCATCGGTTTCATCATTAATAATTTCAATTTTATAAAAATCTTTTAAAAAACCTTTATATACTTTCATAGCCATTTCTAATACTCTTTTTGTTGTCATATCTTGTTCATTTAATTGATTAAATTCATCCCAATCCATAAGTCCATCAAAATCATTATATAAACTTTCTGGAGTACTGCCATGGAAATTACTTTTTTCTATAGTTCCATCTTTATAATAATATTTAAAACGATAAGCCATTTTCTTTTTCTCCTTATATTACCGTTTTGTTTATAAACTTTAACATCCTTATTTAAAATCATTTGATCATAAATGCATATTAATATTAACTTTTCATTAATTATAACTTATTTTTCTATCTTTTTTCTAAGTTCAATAATCATTTCTTATTAAATTCTATAATCTTTCTTCTGGCTTTAGTAGTCTGTACTTTATCAATCCATTCATTTCTAGGACCATACGACATAGTATCTGTTATTACCCGAACCCGATCCTTATTTTTAAGTACATAATCTACAGGTTCTCTTTTATCATTAACTATTGCATCAACTAAAGTATTACCTAAATCAGTATGAATTTTATAAGCATAGTCAATTACTGTTGCTCCTTTAGGCAATTCTACTATATCACCCTTAGGAGTATAAACATAAATTTTATCTGTAAATAATTCCGCTTTGACCTGATGAACAAATTCTTGATTGTCTGCAAATATTCGATTGATTTCAATTAAAGATTTAAAAAATTGATATTTGTTTTTTAAATCCTCTTGCATAACATTTCTGGCATTTCCTTTTTCTATATCCCAATAAGCAGTTAATCCAAAAGAAGCAACTTTATCCATATCAAATGTACGAATTTGTGTTTGAACAAGCCTTTCATCTTCTCCAAAAACAGTGGTATGTAAAGAACGATACATATTCGTTTTAGGATTGTATATATAATCTTTAAACTTGTCATTAATAGGATGATATTTTGAATGAATTAAACCTAATGTTTGATAACAATTGGCGATATTGTCAACCATTATTTTTAAAGATAGTAAATCATGAATATCGTATATTTTATGACCTTGTTCTAATCTTTTATAAATACCATAAATATTTTTGGTCCTTACCTTTATCTCATGAGGAATATTTTGACATTTTAATAAATCATTAATAGTTTTTAACATTTCTTCTAAACAATGATTACTATCCATTTCAATTTTTGTTTTTATTTCCTCAATTCTTTTATATTTTTCAGGATATAAATATTTTAAAGATAAATCTTCTAACTCACTTTTTATTCTATAAGCTCCTATATAATAAGCAAGAGGAACAAATATATCCATGGTTTCCATCGCATTTTCTTTTTGTTTAAATTCACTTTTAAATTCTAAAGTACGCATATTATGCAAACGATCTGCTAATTTAATAATTACAATTCGTACATCATTCGTAATACTTGTTATTATTTTGCGAGTATTAGCAAAATTTTGTTCTTCCTTTGAAGAAAAATTCATCTTTGCTAATTTTGTTACTCCATCGACTAAATTGGCAGTCTCTTTATTAAATTCAAAAGCAATATCTTCTTTTGTAGCTTCAGTATCTTCCAAAGTATCATGTAAAAGACCCGCACAAATTGTGTCTTTATCTGCATGCATATCTGCTAAAATATATGCGACATTTAAAGGATGGCTTATATAGGGTTCACCACTCTGCCTAAATTGTCCTTGATGTAAATTTTCAGCATAAGAGTATGCCTTTCTTACAATTTCAACTTCAAGTGGGTTGTATTCTTCGACCTTTAGAAGTAAATCTTCTAAAGTAAGTTTTTCCATATAATCACTCCTTTTCTACACAAAAAAACACGCAAAATCTTTAAGATTAAGCGTGTTTTTCCACAAATATTTTTAGAGGTAAATATTGTTTAATACAAGATTTTAAAAATTTTATATTAATGTAACTCATATTTATCCCCTCCAAAATAATTTTTAATGATTATAACTCTATAATTTTGGAAATGCAATATTTTTTTCTTTTCTTTGAATTGTATATTCAATTTTCTCTAATAATTCATCTAAAGAAACATTCATAGTTTCTTGAATACCATATATTCTAACTGGTAATATATCATTATGTATTTCTTTATCTCCAACGACAATTGTGATAGGTATTTTTTTAGTTTGGCCTTCTCTTATCTTATATCCTAATTTTTCATTTCTATCATCTAATTTTATTCTAATATTTCTTTCTTGCAATTTTTCTGATAATTTTTTGGCGTATTCTAAATGATGCTCATTGCTTACTGGAATAATATTAACTTGTATTGGCGACAACCATAAAGGAAATGCTCCAGCATAATGTTCAATTAAAATTCCAATAAATCGTTCAATTGAACCAAATATAACTCGATGTAACATTACAGGTCTCTTTTTAGTTCCGTCACTGTCTACATAAGTTAAATCAAATCTTTCAGGCAAATTCATATCTAATTGTATGGTTCCACATTGCCATACTCTTCCAAGAGAATCTTTTATATGAAAATCTAATTTAGGACCATAAAATGCTCCATCTCCTGGATTTATTTTACAATCATGTCCTGATTTATGGCATGCATCTTCAAGTGCTTTTTCAGATTTATTCCATATATTTATATCACCAATATATTTTTCTTCTGGTCTAGTAGATAGTTCTATATCATAAGTTAATCCAAATATAGCATATATTCTATCAATAAAATTGATTAATTTTACTACTTCCTCTTCTATTTGATCCTCTCTCATAAAAATATGAGCATCATCTTGAGTAAATGTTCTAACTCTAAATAATCCATTTAAAGCTCCACTCGCTTCATGTCTATGCACTTGTCCTAATTCCCCTATTCTCAATGGTAAATCTTTATAAGAATGTAAAGAATTTTTATAGACAAGCATTCCTCCTGGACAATTCATTGGCTTTATAGCAAAAGTTTTTTCGTCTATTTCACTTGTATACATATTCTCTCTATAATTAAACCAATGTCCAGAAAGTTCCCATAATTCTTTGTTTAACATTATCGGAGTCTTTATAAATTCATATCCCTCTTTAGTATGTTCTTGATACCAAAAATTTTCTAATTCATTACGAATAATCATTCCATTATTCAAGAAAAATGGAAAACCTGGTCCATATTCGCTCATCATAAATAAATCGAGTTCTTTTCCAAGTTTTTTATGATCCCTTTTTTTAGCCTCTTCTAGAAAATTTAAATAATCTTCTAATTCTTCTTGGCTCTCAAAACAAATTCCATATATTCTTTGAAGCATTTTATTATTTTTATCGCCTTTCCAATAAGCACCACTAAATTTTAATAATTTAAAGTATTTTAATTCCTTAACTGTTTCAACATGTGGGCCTCGACACAAATCAGTAAAATCTCCTTGAGTATAACAAGATATAGTTGTATCATTTTCATCCATTCTATTTATTAAATCAACTTTGTATGGATCATCTTTAAACATTTCTAATGCTTCACTTTTGCTTAATTCATGGCGTACAATTTTTTTACCATCTTTACTTATTTTTTTCATTTCTTTTTCGATTTTAGGGATATCTTCCTCAGTTATAACTTTATCTCCCAAATCAATATCATAATAAAAGCCATCCTCAATTACAGGTCCAACCCAAAATTTAGCTTCTGGATATAAATGTTTTACCGCTTGTGCTAATAAATGTGCACATGAGTGATTTAAAATACTCAATTTTTCATTTTCTTTAATATTCATCATTATTTTTTCCTCCTTTAAATAAAAAAGCACACCATTTTTACAGGAGTGCTTATACACGGTACCATCCTCAATTTACCTTGATTTAACATAACGGCTATGCCGGGATTCTCTTTCGAGTCCAGTTCATAGGTAGTAATTACTAATCTTTTTAAATTGCCTTTCACCATTTTGCAATCTCGCTAATAAATACAATTAATAATCATGTCCTAATCACAACTTTTAATAATCGTATTATATCACTATTTTTATATTGAAACAACTTGTACCACTTTTTTATTTTATACCTTTTTTATTTTTTTAAATTTTTTAATATTTAATACCTTATTATCTTTTTTAATATTTGCCACTTATCGTGTAAATTTCTTTTTTCTTTTACATTAATGCACCATTTTTCTTCAAAAATATCGCCAACAATGTTTGAACACATAAAAAACTGATGTAGAATTTTTATTTCTACTCAGTTTACGTATTTTTGTTAAAGGATTTTCAAAATCTTTTTCTACTAGCAAAACAGCTTTCAGCATTTAATCCAGTTAGACAAAGTTCCACGCCAATTATTATCATTTTTCTCTGTTTTAATTGACTCGATAATTTTAATTAAAAATTCTTTTTTAGACATTTTTTTCACCTCCCTTAATTTAATAATTTATCAATATAATCAAATAATTCTTGTCTTTGTTTACAATAAACATAAGTTCCCTCATAAATTAATTGTTTTTTTTCATTTATTCTGGTGGCAGGACACCCATTATGACAAATATTAAATAATTTACATTTTTGGCAACGTGAAGGAATGTAATTAATTTTTTTTACAAAATCCATATATGCTGGTGAAATAAAAATATCTTTTAAATGTGTTGTCTGTATATTTCCATAAGAGTTAGTGCTCCTTAAATATTCACAAGGATAAACATTTCCTTGCTCATCTATTGAAATCCATTTTGCACACATTCCTCTATTTGCACATAAAGAAATAGTTGTTCCTGCAAACCACATTAAAATTTCATCTATTTCTCTAACTTTAATATTAGGATTTTTAATTTCCAACCATCTATTCAAAATATTAATAAGAAATTGACTCCATCGTTCATCAGAAATACTAAAATTATCGGAAACCGAATCATATACTGGACTATATTTTATTTCGGTAAATCCATTTTTAACAAAAAAATCAAAATTTCGTACTCCATCTATATATGTACTTTGGGTTACAGTAGAAATAATTGGAGGATTTATACTGTGCTTTCGAAGAATATTGATTCCATTCATAACTTTTTCAAAGCTACCAATAGTTGAATTTATGATTCTATTTTTATTATGAGATTTTTCATCTCCATCTAAACTTACACTTACAATAAAATCATTATTTTTAAAAAAAGTAGCAAATTCATCTGTAATAAGCGTTGCATTTGTTTGTATCATATTACAAATCGTTTGATTTGCTTTTTTATATTTATTAACAATGCCAACATAATTTTGATAAAAATCTAAACCAGCTAGCATTGGTTCGCCACCGTGCCAACTAACAATTAATTTATCTGTAATTAAAAAAGCTTCTTTTATTAATTTTTCAATTAAAGTCAAATCTATTATTTGAAATTTTTCAGTTTTAAAAGGTGCAGCATAACAATATTTACAATTCAAGTTACAATGATTACCTACTGGTTTAATTTGTAAAGTCAATTCTTTCATAAAACCACCTTCAATACTATCTCTTTTTTATTATTTCATTTGTATTTAATTTATAGAAATGTTCAATTATATTTTTATTGTACCACACAATTTTACCTTCTGGTAATAAAATCAATCTTTCCACGCCTAAATGCTCAATAAATTCAGGATTATGCGATACTACTAGCATTGTTCCTTCAAAAGTTTTAAAGGTTTCTGCTATAATCGCTTGCGTTTCCGGATCTAAATGATTCGTTGGTTCATCTAAAATTAATAGATTTGAACCTTGTAGTGAAAGTTTAGCAAGAGCAACTCTACTGCGTTCTCCTGGTGAAAGAATAGAAATCTTTTTAAACACATCATCACCATAAAACAAAAACCTACCTAAAGCGGAACGAATTTGCCTTTGAGAAAGATTTATATCTGAAAAGTTTTCTAAAATTGTCTTTTGATTATCTAATAATTCATGTTCTTGGGCATAATAACCAATATCTGTTTTATTGCCAAATTCAATTACTCCGGAATCTGGTTGTAGTTGCCCTATAATCAATTTCAATAAAGTAGATTTTCCAACACCATTTTCTCCAATAATTAAAAATTTTTCCCCTTTATGAACCTCAAAAGATAAATTATTAATAATATTATTTAAAGATTTTTTATCATATTTAAAAAACAAATTATGCACAATTATAGGATAATTTGAACTTTCTCTTGTTATTTCCATTTTAATATTGGCACTCTTTTCTTTTGGGGCTATTTCAATTTTATTTTCCAATAATTTTTCCAACTTTTTTTCACGATCTTGTGCCATTCTTTTTCTTTTTCCAGAAGAAGTTTTATATTTATTTATAATTTCTTGTAATCTTTTAATTTCTTTTTCTTGATTTTCGGCTTCTTTTAAAATTGCCGTTTCATATTCTTCATGCAATTTTATAAATTTATCATAGTTGCCGTCATATAATTCCATTTTTTTAGTTCTTTTATCTAAAAATAATATTTTGGTTACAATTTCATTTAAAAAATCAATATCATGAGAAATAACATAAATACTTCCTTTATAATTTTTTAAAAATTGTGTTACAAAATTCTTTGTTTCCGGATCTAAATGATTTGTTGGTTCATCTAATAGTAAAATTTCAGGTTTGGAATAAAGCAATCTTGCAAAAGCAATTTTTGATTTTTGACCGCCCGATAATTCATTTAAATTTTTTTCTAACATTTCATCTGTGATTTTTAAACCATTGATAATTTTTTGTAGCTCCGTATTTGCAGTATTATATTCCCAATATTCTAGTTTTTTTTGAATTTTATCCGCTTTTTTAAATAACATATTTTGATTTTCCAGTATAGTTTCTTCTGCTATTTCGTTATATACATTTTGCAATTCTAAATTTAATTTTTCGATTGGCCTAGCTGTAACTAAAAATTCAAAAGTTGATATTTTCATTGATGGAACCTCATCGTTAATGACTTGAGGCAACCAACCAATTCTCGAATTATTATTAAATTTAATTTCTCCACTATCTGGCTGTATATAACCTAATATAACTTTAAAAAAAGTTGTTTTACCAGCACCATTCACACCAACAATTCCAACTTTTTCTTTTTCATTAATTGTTAAATCAATATTATGAAATATTTCTTGAGGTCCGAAAGTTAAAGATAGATTTTTAATTTGCATTAAATCATCTCCTTAATAATAATTTTATTTTATTAGAAAAAATATTAATATTACAACTATTATAAAAAAAATTAAAATAAAATCAATAGTTTTAAATAAAAATTTATTTTTTATATTTTTTTAATTATTTTAAAAAACAAATTAATTTAATAATTAAAATTTTAGATTATAACTGCTACGTTACATCTTGAATTAAATATTTTGTAGAAAACTACTTTCTTCTCCTAACCTTCTCTATCTTAATAGTATACCCAATAGGACCTAAAATGGAAAGTAAACTTTTAATACTTGGAGAACAACTACCATTTTCTATACGTGCTATTTTTGTTCTAGATACATTAGAAAATTTCGATAATAACTCTTGTGTTAAATTATTTTCTTTTCGAAAACGAATAAATTCTTTTACAAATACCTCATTTAATTTTTCGGCATCATAAGACTCATCTATATAACTTATATCGTAATCCATTTTTCCATCACCTGTATAAATTGTATCATATTTGATACAAGAAATGTAAAGTAATCTTGCAATACCCATTTTTTCATATTATGATGAATCTAGAATTCGGAGGAAAGAATATGAAAAAAGAAGAAAAAGTTTTAAAAGCATTAAATGAAGTAGAAAATAGTTATAATTATTGTTGGGCATACGAAATCGATCGTAGAAATAAAAATAATCTAGATTTTCCAGCATTGTATTATCGTGGAAAAAATATAAGTTATAAAGATTTTATGAACATTTCTAACAATATGGCTAAAAGTCTAAAAGAAATGGGTTATGAAAAAAATAATGAAATATTAGTTTGCATGAGTAATTGTCCAGAATTAGTTATGTTAATGAGAGCAACTAGTCTAATAGGTGCAAAATTTCATGTATTTAGTGAAGAATTTGCTACAGATTATATTGAACAAATTATCGAAAAAAGTGAAACAAATACAATTTTTATTTCAGATGATAAATATGCTAAATTGAAAAATATCATTAGTAAATTCCCAAAATTGCAAACAGTTATGATGTCATTAGCAGATTCATTGCCACATGGAGAAGATCCATACTGGTTTCTAGATCAAGGATATTATGATTTTAAAAATCTTGTGCCTATGTATAAAAATACAGAGAATAGAGTTATATTAAGTAAACAAGAATTTTTAAATTTGGGTAAGAATACCAAATTAGTCCGAAATAATACTACCAAATTAGACGATGAATTTTTAATAACATATACAAGTGGATCAACAAATGGTAATCGTCCAAGTGCCATTGTTCATACTAATCGCAGTTTAATTTGTATGGGAAGATTCCACGATGCTGATATTTCAGGATTGCCTGAAACAAAATACATTAAGGTATTATGTCATATACCTCCACACTCTAATACTGATTTAATAACTAGTATAAGTGATGCATTAATGCAAAGAAGCACTGCAGCTTTAGAACCAATTTATAATGAGTATTTCTTTTTAAATTCTTTAATTATAAATAAAGTTAATTTTGCACCAGCGACTCGTTGCTTTTGGATTAGAGCGTGTAAAATTTATAATAGTAATCCTTTATATAAGAATATAAAATTTCCAGAATTATTTTTACCAACTATTGTAGGAGAGCCAAAATCACCAGGAGAAGAAAAATATATAAATTCAACTCTTAAAAAAATGAGTGCTGGAACTAAAAAGTTACCCCGTCCTATTGGCCCCGCAGTTATTTCTTTTGGTGGAGGAGATTGTGAACATGGGGGCCTATTTTTTACATTATTTCCAAGTTTATTTGAAAAAATAAACAAAATTAAATACAAAAATCAAACTATTGGATTAAAGCCTTTTAATTCTGCAATAGAATTAGCATGTTTAGATGAAAATGGAAAACGATTAAAACCTGGAGAATTAGGTTTTTTAGCAGCAAACTCCCCATTAACTATGAAATGTTATAAAGATGAGCCTTTAAAAACAGAAAATTTTTATATAACTGATAATTTTGGAAAAAAATGGGGAAACATGAATGTATATGGTTATATTGATAATTTAGGTTATGCACATATGTTGGGTAGAAACAATTCTATTAAATTAGGTAACACTAAAATTCCTTTATTTAAAATTAATAATGAAATTTTAAAAGATAGTAAAAACATTTTATCGAGCGAAGTTGTAATTACTGATGGAATTCTTGTAGCACATATCGAAACTTTTCCAGGAAAAAATATTTCTAGTGAAAAAATTATAAAAAGCATAGTTGGACGTTTATTATCAGCTTTTCCACAAGAATTATTAGAGCAAATACTATTTAAAGTACGTTCTAATATTGACTCATTTCCAATTACAGGATGTGGTAAAAGAAATTCAATTGCATTGATAAATGAAGGATTAACTGACGATTTAATAAAAGCAAATATTGAAAATGATGAAATTACTTTAACAAATTTGTTTAATGGCAAATCAAGAAATTTACATATTTAAAAACTATTTATTTTATGTTTTCATTTTGATATAATTTATAGTAAGATAAGGGTGATTAGTTATGTATGGAAGTTTATTATTAATAATATGTAGTATTATTTATAGTTTTTGTTTATTTATAGTTTATAAATCAAAAAAACATATTGAAACAATCGAAAATAAAATCTTTTCATTTTTAATTATTATCAATTTTATAGGATTATTTTTAGAACTATCAAATTATTTTGTAGTAATAAATTATGAGCAACATATGTTACTAACACATATTATTTCTAAACTTTATTTAGTTTATTTACTTATTTTTATTATGACTTTTACTTATTATACTATATATATATCATTTAAAAAAGAAATGAATAATAGAAATGATAGTAAAAATACTTTAATTAGCATTTCTCAAAAGATTATATATTGTACTTTTTTCTTATGTTTAATATTAATTGCTTTTTTACCTATAAAATTTAATAATATTAATGGCATTTATTCGTATGGACCTAGTATAAGTGTTGTTTATATTATATCTACAGCCTGTATTTTAATAAGTATTCTATGCATGCTTTTTAATTTCAAAAATATACGTCATAAAAAATATTATCCGCTTTTCATATTTTTAACACTAGGTGTATGTGCTATGATATTTCAAAATAAATATCCTGGAATAACTTTAATTACATCTTTAGAAACCTTTATAGTTTACTTAATGTATTTCACCATTGAAAACCCAGATGTCAAAATGATTGAACAGTTAAACATTGCTAAAGACGCTGCAGACAAAGCAAACAAAGCTAAAACAGAGTTTTTATCAAGCATGTCGCATGAAATAAGAACTCCACTAAATGCTATTGTTGGTTTTAGTGAATGTATGTTATCAAGTAAAGATCTAAATGAAACTAAAGAATTTGCTAAAGATGTTGTAGATGCTTCCCAAAACTTACTGGAAATTGTAAATGGAATCCTTGATATTTCTAAAATAGAAGCCAATAAAATGGAAATTATTCCAAAAGAATATAATCCAAGAGAGGTCTTTAATTCTTTATGTACACTTATAAAACCAAGAATTGGTGAAAAGCCAATAGAATTTAAAGTGAATATCTCCCCTGATTTACCTGGCGTATTAAAAGGAGATATGGGAAAAGTAAAACAAATTATTTTAAACTTACTTACAAACGCTGCAAAGTATACCGATAAAGGTAGTATTGAATTTAATGTTACTTGCATTAATCGTCAAGATACAAAAGAATGCCTACTCTATATTGCTGTAAAAGATACAGGTCGAGGAATAAAGAAAGAAAACATTGATAAATTATTTAATAAATTTGAACGAATTGAAGAAGATAAAAATACAACAATTGAAGGTACAGGACTTGGACTTGCGATTACAAAAAGCCTTGCTGAAATGATGGGGGGTAAAATTACAGTTAGTAGTAAATACGAAGAAGGCTCTATCTTTAGAGTATATCTAGAACAAGAAATTATTAGTATGGAAATTCCTGAAAGTAAATCAGAAGAAATTGAAATTGATTATAGTAAACATGAAGGCAAAAGAATTCTTATTGTGGATGATTCAAAAATCAACTTAAAAGTAGCCAATCAAATATTAAAACCATATAACTTTAATGTAAAAATGGTAGAAAGTGGTTATGAGTGTTTAGAGTTAATGGAAAGAGAAACATTCGATTTAATCTTAATGGATATTATGATGCCAAAAATGAATGGTGTAGAAACATTAAGAAGATTAAAAGAAATTGAAGGTTTTGATATTCCTGTTATTGCTTTAACAGCTGATGCTATAGAAGGGACCGATGAAAAGTACTTAAACGCTGGATTTGATGCTTACCTATCCAAACCAATTGATCGATACGAATTAGATAGAGTTTTAAAAAAATATTTAGGAGGAAATGAAGATGAAGAATAAAGTAGATTTACTAAAATCTTATCATGTAGATGTCGACAAAGCATTAGAATTATGGGGAGATATGGATTCCTATAATGAAAGTTTAAAAGAGTTCAAAGATACTTTGAACTCCAAACTAGCTAGTTTGGAAAACTACCAAAACCAAGGGGATTTACAAAACTACTCCATTCTAGTACACAGTATGAAAAGTGAAGCAAGATATCTTGGCTTTATGAACGACGCAGAAATATTCTATGATCATGAATTGAAAAGCAAAGAAGGAAACATGGAATACATCAAAGAAAACTTTAATGTTGTAAAAGAAACGGTTCGTAAAATAGTTACCCTATTAAATTCTTATTTTAGTGAAGAAGAACCAAGCGATAAAAAAAATATTTTAATTGCCGATGATTCCAACATTATTTTAAATTATTTAGAAAAGAACATGAATAATGAGTACAAAGTATTAAAAGCATTAGATGGCAGTGATGCCATTCATACTATCGAAAATAACGATATTTATGCCCTACTCCTTGATTTAAATATGCCTGGTATCGATGGATTTCATGTTTTAGAATATTTAAAAAATAATAATCTAATTGAAAAAATACCAGTTGTTATTATTACTGGAGATGATACAGAAGAAACTATTAAAGAGGTCTTTACTTACCCTATTTTAGATGTTTTAAATAAACCATTTAATGATAAGAGTATCGATAAAATATTACTTTCTATTAAAGGATTTTATGAAAATCATAAAATTTAGTGTATAAATAAAATATACTTGCATATAATACTAATGGAAAACGAAATAACGATTATGTTAAGACGTTTTCCAAATAGAAAACCACTTAATTCGAATTTTGAATTAAGTGGTTTTCTTTTATTCTTTAAGAGATACAACAAATAAATTTTATTCTATTTAAAGTTATCACCATACATTTGCCCTTTCGTTTCAAGTCCTAGTAATCTGCCATATTCAAATATATACGATAAACTAAATAAGAATAATATTTCTACCAAATCATAAGTTTCAAACTCTATATTTAAATTTGAACTTAATAACAATTCAAACATACCTCCACCAATATTGCTCATTAGGATTATTATAATCATTTTCCAAGCAATTTTCTTTATTAAACTAACATTTTCTAAAGTAAATGGTGTTTCTCCTTTATTGATATTATTAAATAACGTTTCTAAATGCTTAAATATTATAGATGTCAAAATAATGATTACTAAAAGACTTGCAAAACCTGTTTCAACATAACCAATGATTTTTGCTTTACTATTATTTTCAAATATAGATATTACTTTGGTATTTAAAAATTCTTTATCCGCATCTGCTAAAACAAATGCTCCAACTTTTAAAACAACTTTATCATTTTCTTCTAAAAGATTGATATTATGATTCGGTAAATTTAAAGTTAAATTATTATCTTTTATTACAACTTTTTGAGTTAAATAAGGAATTGTAATTAAAAGTAAACAAAGAAACGGAATAGCAATATAGCAAAATATTCTTCCTATTTTAGATATTACTGCAATAATTTTACTTAAAACTTTCATTTTCTTTTGTTCTTCTTTTTTTAAACTGACCACTTTGGTTTTAACCTCCTCGCCAAGTAAATCAATATCGATGATACTATCATTTACTAAATCATTAATTTTACAATGAAAGATTTTACATAATTCTAATAAATTATTCATTGTTGGATAAGCTTCCCCTGTTTCCCATTTACTTACAGATTGCCTAGAGACACTCACCTTTTCCGCTAAATCTTCCTGTGAAAGCTTTTTTAAAATTCTTATTTTTTTTAAATTATTTCCAAATTTCATTAGTATTCCTCCTCTTCACAATAAATTATAGATTTGAAAGTAATTTTAAACTACCAACTTTTAGTTGCATTCATTGTTTTTATAATAAAAAAACTAGATTATAACCTAGTAAGAAATAATTTTGGTACCTTAAAGGAGTACGACAATTTTTCCATAAAAGTAAATAGTTAGTAAAAAATCATGCCCTAACTATATATAAAATTATCTTTTTATGTAAGGATTAGCAGCATAATATAAACTTCTTTGCATCATAGCATCATTTTCTCTAAGTTGAGCTTCTATTTCACTATAAAATCTTGTCATATTTCTTGTGAAATCAACTCTTGATATTATATGTAAAACATAAGAATCCACCATAGACAAGTTCTCATAATTATCTGTTTTTTGTTCCGCATTCACTTTTTCTCTTAATTCTTCACTTGAAATTTGACTAAAATGTTGTATTTGGTCTTTAGCGTATTTAAGTTCTTTTGAAGATAACTTGCTTAACATCAATTTATTTATAGATTGATTTACCATAAAATCATAGACTTCCATATATTCATCTTTAGAAATTTGATCTGTTCCATATCTTTTAAATAATTCTAACATTCTAATTTGACTTTTATAAGCTCTTACCTCGTCTAATTCTTCTAAAGTCAACTCTTCTACTACTTTAGAATTTAATTTTTGTATTCTCGCTTTTTGAAATTCTGGTACATAAGACAACCATTTTATCCATTCAATATATGGATTAACATTTCCAATAACTTCTCCATGAATTATTTTAACACCACTACCTGCCATCATATTTGTCATCATTCTATTAAAACTCATGTTATCTCTCCTTTTTGTGTATATTTTTTAAATTAAAAAACACAGGTATACTTGTCTTTTACAATATGCAAGTATGCTTTCTAAATTGTTATAAATTTAGTATCAATTCTATTGTACAAAAAACAAATGTTTAATATAATTATTTAGGAACATTTAATAGTTGGGTGATTGCCAAGCTTCTTAATTGAAGGGAGGTGATAAGATGTCAAAAAAAGATTTTCTAATTTTCTTTTTGATTATCATTATCCTTTTACTTATAGTATTACTATTTGTAATCCTAAAATAAAAGAATCACCTAACTCAGCAATGATTTAGGTGATGTACATTATATATGGCAACACTCAACATGCGATATTGAATATTCCTTTTTTATTTTATTCAAGTTTCCTTGACATATTCATAATAACATAAAAACGACTTTTTGACAAGTCGCTTTTCATTTTTTAAATAATCTCGCTGTAGGTTTGTCGTGACTATGTCACTTTTGTTTGACAAACCTACACTGATGAAGATAAAAATTTTATTTGTTCGCTTGTTTTATATATTTTAATATTATATAATTTTCATTAGGAAATACTTAACTGTTGAGTACTTGCCAACTTCTTACGGGAAGGAGGCTTGATATTTATGAAGAACAAAGATTTATTAATCTCATTTCTAATATTAATTATCATTTTATTAATAGTCTCTTTGATGATTCTATGTATAAAAAAATAGTACTCAATCTGCAATAGATTAAGTACAAACTCTTATTAGGGTAAGTACTCAACATGCGAAAGTTAAGTATTTCCCTTTTTTATTTTATTCAAGTTTCCTTGACATATTCATCATAACATAAAAAAGAACTTTTTGCAAGTTCTCTATATCAAAGTTCGAATAGTTCGAACAAAATTTCTTTTGGTAGCGCCGGGGAGATTCGAACTCTCGACCTACCGGGTATGAACCGGTTGCTCTAGCCAACTGAGCTACAGCGCCATAAATGAACAATATAATAATAGCATAAAAAAAAAGGACATGCAACCATTTTCAAAAATAAAAAGAGATTTTCATGTGCGTTTAAAATAGAAATATAACAAAAGGAGATAAACGCACAGTGTAGGTTTGTCAAACCAATCCAACTAAATTT
>CANRBV010000020.1 GCA_947628965.1 uncultured Bacilli bacterium
ATGAAACAAGAAAAAGGAATCGTGAGGTTCTAAGGTAAAACAAAAAGAATTTTAATTTGTTGTTTTACTTTTGTTCTGAAAGAAAAAATAAATATATGATAAAATAAAAAAGAGGTGGAAAAATGGAAATACAATTTTCAAAAGTTAAGATTGCTGTAACAATACCTGTAGAAAGCGTTGCAAAAATTCGTAAGGCAGTTTTTAAAGCTGGAGCAGGAATAATAGGAAACTATAGCTATTGTAGTGTTTCCACAAAATGCACAGGTACATTTATGCCTAATGAAAAAGCAAATCCTTCTTTAGGGAAGAAAAATAAATTGGAATTTGTGCAAGAAGAAAGATTAGAAATCCTATGTGATGTTGGCATGGCTAAAAAGATTTTAGCTACTATTAAAAAAAATCATCCTTATGAAGAACCTGTTATAGACATTATTCCTTTACTGGATGAAGCAATTTTTAAATAAGAAGGAAATAATTATGGAAAAAATAAAAATGATTGAAAGAAGTATTATTAAAACATATCGTAAAGAAATATGGAGTCGTTTTATTAAAGCTGTTAAAGATTACGAGCTTATCAAAGAAAACGATAAAATTATGGTTTGTATTAGTGGAGGAAAAGATTCCTTTTTACTTGCAAAATGTATTCAAGAATTAAAAAGACATGGCAAAATTTCTTTTGATGCCTATTTTGTCGTTATGAATCCAGGTTATAATGAAGAAAATAAAAAACGAATTTTAGAAAATGCTAAATTGTTAAATGTTCCTATTGAAATGTTTGAAACGGATATTTTTAATGTTGTAAGCTCTTTAACAGAAGGGAATCCTTGCTATTTATGTGCTAGAATGCGTAGGGGTCACCTTTATAATAAAGCGCAAGAACTTGGATGCAATAAAATAGCTTTAGGCCATCACTTTGATGATGTAATTGAGACAACACTTCTTTCTATGTTCTATGGATCAGAAATTAAAACGATGATGCCAAAACTTTATAGTGATAACTTTTCTGGTTTAGAATTAATAAGACCACTTTATTTAGTTAAAGAAAATTCTATTTTATCTTGGGCAAGTTTTAATGATTTACATTTTATTAATTGTGCTTGTCGTTTTACAGAAAGTTGTAGTATTAACGATGATGGAACCAGTAAACGCCTTGCTATGAAAAAATTAATCAATGCTTTACGAAAAGAAGAGAAAGATATCGATGATAACATTTTTAAAAGTATGCATAATGTTAATATGAATTGTATTTTGGGTTATCGAAAAGATGGAATAAAACATTCCTTTTTAGATGAATATGATAGTAAAATGAAATAATAGGATAAAATTTATTAAAAAAGTGATGAGCAAGATTGGCTTGTCTTTTTTATGGACTAAAAAGAAAAAATTTGTTCTTTACTTTTTTACAACTAATTTTTTTAAATATATGATTTTCATTTATTCGGATAGACACATAATTTAATATTTAGTATAATTGTAATGAGGTAAAGTATATGAAAAATGCCATAATTATTTTAAATTATAATGATAGTGAAAACACAAAATTATTAGTTCAAGATATTAAAAAATATAAAGTCCTTGATTATATCGTTATTGTAGATAATAAAAGTACGGACGATTCTTTAGAAAAATTAAAAGTATTAGAAAGTGATAAAATAAGATTGCTAGAAGCATCACAAAATAATGGTTATGCAGCAGGAAATAATGTGGGAATAAAGTATGCCATAGAAAAATTAAATGTAGATAATTTAATTATTAGTAATCCTGATATTATTGTAAGGGAGAAAGATATAAAAATTTTAATTGATGATTTAAAAGATCAAAATATTTCTGTTATTGCTCCAGTGATAAAAGAACCAACTAACATCTCAAGGGGGTGGAAGCTACCAACTTTTATCTCTGAATTAGTTTCCAATATTCCTTTTATTAGACGTTTTGAATTTTTACTTTTATCCTATCCAACTGCTAAATATCAAAGTGATTTAACGGATGTTGATATTGTAAAAGGGTGTTTTTTCATAATAAAAAAAGAAGCAATAGAAACGATTGGTTTATTTGATGAACATACTTTTTTATATTATGAGGAAATCATTATGGCCAAAAAATTAAAAGATTATGGCTATAAAACGTATGTTGATAATCGTGTTACGATTATTCATGCTCTAGATCAGTGTATTTCGAAAAATGTAAAACGTATTGACAAATTTAAAATATTAAAAGATAGTCAATATTATTATGAAAAATATGTGGTAAAAAGAAATCCTTTTGCCTTAATTATCTTAAGAATATTTTACTACTTTTATTTATTTGGTTTGCAAATAGAAAATTTAATTAGAAAAAATTAAATTAAAAAATTTAAAAAGGAGAAACAGCGAATGAAAAATATAATCATTATTGGAGCTAGAGGTTATAAGTCAAATTATGGTGGATGGGAAACATTTGTTACTAATTTAATTCAAAATTATGATGATAAAATGACGGTTTTTCATGTGCCAGAACTTACACATAATAAAGAAGATAATAAGGTAGTCAAAGATAAAGATAATGTCAAATGTTTGCAAATTTACACATCAAAACTTGGATTTGCTACGATGTTTTTGTATGCTATAAAAGTCTTAAAATTTTTAAAAAAATATATTCGAAGTAATAATCTTCAAAATGTTTCTGTTTATGTTTTGGGGTGTCGCGTAGGACCTATATATCCATTTTTAATTCATTCTTTACAAAAAAATGGTGTTAAGTTTTATTTAAATCCAGATGGTTTAGAGTGGACGAGAGAAAAGTGGGCTTGGTGGATTAAAGAATGTTTTAAAATTAGTGAACACGTTATGGTAAAACATAGTGATGCCATTATATGCGACTCTAAAGCGATTCAAAATTATATCGATCATCGTTATCAAAAATTTCATAAAAAAACATATTTTATCCCCTATGGGGCTTATTTAGATGAAAAAGAAGAGAAAACGGATTTGGTAAATAGTCTTTTAAAAAAATACAAGATTAAAGAAAATAATTATTATCTAATTGTGGGAAGATTTGTTCCAGAAAATAATTATGAATTAATTATTCGAGAATTTATGAAAACAAAAACTAAAAAAGATTTAGTAATTATTTCAAATATAGAAGAAAATAAATTTTATCGCAAATTACAAAAGACCACTCATTTTGAAGAAGATTCTCGAATCAAATTTATTGGCCCTGTTTATGATAAACCATCTTTACTTTATTTTAGAAAGAATGCTTATGCTTACATTCATGGGCATAGTGCTGGTGGAACCAATCCAAGTTTATTAGAGTCTCTTGCTACAACAAAATTAAATATTTTATTTAATGCTGTTTATAACGTAGAAGTAGGATTAACATGTTGTTTGTATTTCAGTCGTATAACAAATGATTTAGTAAGAATTATTGAAAAGTGTGAAGCATTTGATGTTAAAATGATAAAAAAATATGAAACTTTGGCAAAAGAGCGAATTAAAAATGCTTATACATGGAAAAAAGTAGTAACAGAATATAAAAAGATATGGTAAGATAGACAGATTTTAAACTATTTGATAAAATAGATAAGACCGATAATAAAGAAAGAGGTAAATTTATGGGTGATAACGTTATAGAAATTAAAAACTTAACCAAGGCATTTAAATTATATTATGATAAACCAAGTACTTTAAAAGAAAGACTTGTTTTTTGGAATAAGAAAAAAGCCGATGAAAGAGTTATTTTAAATGACATATCTCTTGAAATAAAAAAAGGAGAAACGATTGCTTTAATTGGTGTAAATGGTTGTGGGAAATCAACACTTTTAAAAATGATGACTAAAATTATTTATCCTACAAAAGGAACAATTAAAACTAATGGGAAAATAACTTCTTTACTGGAATTAGGAGCTGGATTTCATCCTGATTTTACAGGAAGAGAAAATATTTATTTTAATGCTTCTATTTTTGGATTGTCTGAAAAGGAAATCGATAAGCGTTTGAATGATATCATTGCTTTTTCTGAATTAGGAGAATTAATTGATAGTCCAGTTAGAACTTATTCAAGTGGACAATACATGCGTCTTGCTTTTTCAATTGCCATTAATGTAGATGCGGAAATTCTTTTAATTGATGAAATTCTTGCGGTAGGGGATCAACATTTTCAAGAAAAATGTTTTGAAAAATTATCAGAACTAAAAAAAAGTGATACCACAATTGTAATTGTTAGTCATAGTTTAAGTTCTTTAAAAAAATTGTGTACTCGTGGGGTCTGGATTCATGAAGGCAAAATAAAAATGGATGATAAAATCGATAAAGTAATAGATGAGTATGTAAAGGTGTGTGGATAAAAATGAAAGAGCTATTTAAAAATTTATATAATTATCGTTTGCTTTTAAAAACAAATGTTAAAAAGGATGTTCGGGGAAAATACAAAGCTTCTTTTTTAGGTGTTTTATGGACATTTGTAAATCCATTATTAACGACTTTAGTGTATGCCATCGTTTTTCCTTTTATTTTAAAGAATACAGAACCACATTATGTAACGTTTTTAATTATCGGAATTCTTCCTTGGACTTATTTTACCAATACTATTATTATTGGAACAACTTCGATTTTAAACAATGCAGGAATTATTAAAAAAGTATATTTTCCAAGAGAAATACTGCCTCTTTCTGCCAATATTAGTGGGCTAGTAAATTTTTTAATTTCCTGTTTGATTATTTTCATATTCTTAATATGTAGTGGTATTTGGTTTAGTCCTTATATGCTTTATTTACCGCTTATTATTTTAGTACAATTTGTTTTGCAATTAGGAATTATTTTAATTACTAGTGCAATTGAAGTTTATGTAAGGGATGCTGAATATATTATTAATTTTTTTGTTAGCATGTTATTTTATTTAACCCCAATTTTATATTCTGCTAAAATGTTTGAAGGAACTCCTATTGCAACTCTTATTAAATTAAATCCATTCGCAACCATTATTAATAGTTATCGTAATGTTTTATTCTATCAAACTACACCCGAAATTAAATCTTTGTTGATTGCTCTTGGAGCAAGTTTAGTTTTATTATTTATAGGATTTAAAATATTCAATAAATTGCAAAAAGGTTTTGCTGAGGAGGTTTAATATGTCCTTAAAAGTCGCCGCTATGGTTACTTTATTTCATCCAAATTCTAGCCATTATGAAAATATAATGGCTTATTTAGATGAAGTGGATAAGTTGTATGTAATTGATAATACTCCCAATGAAGATCATAAGAACCTGTTACCAAAAAGTAGCAACATCGAATACTATTCTTTTTTGAATATTGGTGTTGCTGCAGCTTTAAACTTTGGGGCAAATAAAGCTATAGAGGATGGTTTTTCATGGCTTTTGACACTTGATCAAGACACATGTATTTCTAAAATTGTTGTAAAATGCATGAAAGAAGTAATTGAAAAAGAAGATATGCATAAAATAGGGATTGTAACGCCTTGGCATAATACAAAATTAAAAGTAGAGAAGCCTAAAGAAAAAGTAGATTATCCTCAAGATGTCATGACTTCGGGGAATTTTTTAAATTTAAAAATATGGCAAACATTAAAAGGATTTCGAGAAGATTTTTTTATCGATGGCATTGATATAGAATATGGGCTCCGCCTAAAGAAGAATGATTATAAAATCATGCGTTTGAATGAAATAGAAATTGAGCATGATTTAGGAGATATCTTTTATGTTCATGGGAAACTTTGTACGAATCATAGTGGACTTAGAAGATACTATATGAATCGTAATTATCATTATATATATGATCTATATAAAGATACTGATAAAGAATTTTGTAAATTTTTAATAAGCAATTATAAGACAATGTTAAAAGTAATTCTTTTTGAAAAAAAGAAATTTGAAAAAGTATATGGTTTTCTTTTAGGGTATATTCATTACAAGAAAGGCATAAAAGGAAAGTTAGTTAAATTTCGTGGCAAACCATGTGAATAGTGGTACAATAAGGATAGGTGGTAAAAATGCTTATAAAAAAAGAGGCGAAAAGATTAGGTGTATTTATTTTTTATGATAAAGAAGGAATTGTTGATGATTATGTTCTTACTTTATTAAAGTCTTTAAAAGAAGCCGTCGCAGATATCATTATTGTTTCAAATTGTTCTTTACAAGAAGAGGAAAAGAAAAAATTTGAAAAATTTACAGATAAAATAAAAATAAGAAAAAACATTGGATTAGATGCTGGGGCTTTTAAAGATACTTTTATGGAATATCAAGAATATTTTAAAACATTTGATGAACTTATTCTTATGAATGATACTTTTTATGGACCCTTTATTCCTTTTAAAACTATTTTTGAAGATATGGCCAAAAAGGATATTGATTTTTGGGGATTAACAGCAAACTATCAAAGCCCTGATGGTTTTGGATACTTACCTAATCATGTAATACCTAGCCATATTCAAACGTTTTTTCTAGCTCTTCGTAAAAATGTTTTAGAAAGTGATGCTTTTAATACCTATTGGAAGAATTATAATATTAAAAAAATGAATAGTTTTGAAAAAGTTGTAACAAAACATGAAATTTATTTTACACAATTTCTCGAACAAGCTGGCTTTAAATGGGATATTTATACGGGTTTAGAACGTTATCATAGCCAAAATATTGAAGAAAATTATAACTACTATGCCTATGCTTCTTATGATTTGATTAAAAATTGTCAATGTCCTTTCATTAAAAGAAAAAACTTTGTTTTTGAAAAAAGTGATGCCCTTTATTTAAGTGATGGAGAGGACAATAAAAAAAGTTTAGAGTATATGAAAAATCATACAGAATATGATGTGAATAACATTTACAAAAACTTAACAAGACTTTACAAACCTAGTGAACTTTATTATGGTTTAAATTTAAACTATATAGTAGAAGAAAAAAAAGAAAGTTCTAAAAGTATGGCAATTCTTTTATTTTTAGAAGAAGAGAAGTATATTGAGAATTATATTCATTTTTTAAAATCTACAGATATAAAACCTATTTATGTTTTTACCAACAAAAAGAAAATTTTTGAAAAATTAAGTAATGAAAATATAAAAGTAACTAAAAAAGATGAATTTAAAAAAGAAGCTTATTCTTACTATTGTATTTTAAAAGATAAAAATTATATAAATTCTAAAATCAATTTAGTTTATGAAACAAATTTTCAATCAATTTTAAAAAATGCTTTGAATAGTATGGAGTATTTAAATGGAATTTATGCTATTTTTGAAGAAAATCCATATTTAAAGATGCTTGTCCTACCACAAAATTTGCATAGTGATTATTTTGGAGCGATGGCAGATACAAATCGATTTATTCTAGCGAATGATAATTGTTTCTTTATTAAAAAAGAATTATTGGATTGGAATGCGATTTTAAATGAAAATTTTATTGTAAATTGGATTTTAAATGGTCAAGGCCTTGTTGGTAAAGTCTATAATAAAAATGCAGTAAATACACTTTTAATAAATCAAGAGTATGCTTTACAAAAAACATATAAAATTCTTGGAAATTGTAATGGACATATGAAACATTTATCTGGACTTTTATATGTTCAAAAACATAGAAAACATCTCTATATGAACCCAACATTTAAAATAAGACTTTATCGCTTGTATAAAAAAATAATGTATAAATGGTTTTAAAAGTTTTACGTAAGAAAGCGTAAAACTTTTTACTTTTAGGAAATTCCATATTGTTATTAAGTTTCCTTGAATAAATACTAAAAATACTATATAATTTATTTAGAAAAGTATCATGGAGTTGAGTTATGAAAAAAACAAGAGAATTAAAAAATAAGGTAGCAAAAATGTTTAGCAAAATAAATAATTTATGGGAAAAATTTATTAATTTAAAAATTATGAAAAAAATATTTTTATTTTTACCTCATAATGTATTCTTATTTTGTTTATTTTTAATAAGTGTTGCTCTTATTATTAAATTTAATTATGATCGTTTTACGCCAGTATATACGAATCAATTATTTCCTGATACTGCTTATGATCCTATATTGGATCAATCTTTAGTTTTTTCGCTAGAAAATGTAAATAAAGAAAAAGTGCAAAAAAATCCTACGGAAATATGTCTAATGTTTGCAACATATACTAGAAAAACTAATTCCGTTTATAAATATATTGTTCATCAAAATAATAATGTTGTATATGAAGAAGAATTCAATTCTAAAATGTTAGAAGATGGAAGATATTCTTGTTTTTTGCTTCCGAATGCAACGACTGAAAACATAAATGAATATGCTATTGAAATTTCTCCTATAAAAACGGATAGTGAAAATATTATAAGTGTCTTTAAAGATTCAAAATCAAATGAAGCTGCCTTTAAATTAGCAATAGGACAACCTTTCTTTTCTGAAAAACTTATTGTAATTGCTGGCTTTTTCGTTATCTTTTTCGCTATTAATTATTGTATTAATAAAAAGAAATTCTCTTTAGAAAAACTATGGTTAATTGTTGCTTTATTTTATATTTTACCAATTGGTGTGATAAATCCGCCTTATGAAGTCCCAGATGAACCCATTCATTTTTATTCAGCGTATCGATTAACCCAGTTTGATAAAAGTAAAAATTTCTATGAAAATTTAAAAAGTTTATATATGACAATGCCTACAACAATTGGATGTTTAAGTTATTCAGGCATACAATCTATAGATAAAGTATTAGATTTTAATGAAGTAAAGAGCTGTTTTAAGAATAGTGAAAATATTGAAAAGCGTAGCATCTATTCTTATGTTGGAACTAGGATTGCTTTTCTTCCCGCTGCTTTAGGAATAAAACTTGCAGATATTGTAACGAATAGTCCTGGTATAATCTTTTATTTAGGTAGAATTTTTAATATTTTATTTTCTATTTTTGTTATTTATAAATCAATTAAGATGGTGCCAAAACATAAAGAATTAATTTTACTTGGAGCAACATTACCAATGTTTGTACAGCAAATGACTTCTTATTCTTATGATTCTGTTTTAAATACGATGTGTATTTTAGGAATTGCAACCATTTTAAAACTTATTTATGATGATTCTTGGTCTTTAAAAAAGGGAAGTATTTTACTATTAATAAGTGGATTATTTATTTGTGATATAAAAATACTTTATTTACCAATTTTTTTGCTTCTTTTATTTATACCAAATAAAAGATGGAATCGAAAAATAGATAAATATGCTTATTGCTTAGGAATTATTTTAGGATCTTATTTATTAGATACAATATGTAGTTCACTTATTGTAACAGGAAATATGAAAAATTTATTGGCTGCTATGTTTACCTTTATTTCTACAGGGTGTGCTTTAAAATTGATTTTGGATAAAAAGAAAAATTGGAAAATTCTTTTACCTATTGTCGTTTTAGGAAGTATTGTAACATTATTTTTAAAACCACTTTTTGCCTTTATTCCTTATCTTTTCTTCTTATTTTTACCAAATTATAAAATTGGTAAGAAATGGGGTTGGATAACACTTGGAATTTTTGCTTTAGGTGTTTTACTTGTTTTTCTTGTAGGAAAAGAACCTTTTATTCGAAAAATTTTGTTATGCTTCTTTACGCCTAAAAAAGTCGATAAAGTAATTCCTTATGTTGTGAATCCTTTTAATGCTTTAATGCTTTTACTAAGAACCTTAAAATTAAATGGTTGGTTCTATTTGGCGAGTACGGTAGGTTATTTTGGTTGGTTTAATTTTAGACTTCATAATATTTATATTATTAGTTATGTAGTTATAGCTCTTTATATTATTTTAAATAGTCAATTTATAAAAACCAATTGGTTTGAAAAGGCAACTGGCCTTGCTGGAATATTAATTGGAATATTTGGAGTATTTTTAGCTATGTTCTTATATTGGTCAAGTAGTTCTTTATATTTTATTGATGGTGTTCAAGGAAGATACTTTATTCCTTTCTTAATACCTCTTGCACTATTATTTATGACATCTAAAAAGAAAAAGGAAAATAAAAATGTTTCCAAAAATGTCGCTAGTTATGTTAATATTGTTTTACTTGAATATGTAAGTTTATTATTGCTATTCTATTATTAAGGAGAAAATCTATGAAAAAGAAAGTGTTGTTAATTATTCCTGCTTATAATGAAGAAAAAAATATTTTAAAAACATGGGAATCTATATTGGAATATAATAAAAAAAATAATACGCATTATGAGGTAATGGTTATTAATGATGGAAGTACGGATACGACAGAAGAAATTTTAGTAAAACATGAAATCCCCCACATTCGTCTTTTAACAAATTTAGGAATAGGTGGGGCAGTGCAAACAGGCTATAAATATGCTTATGAGCATGATTATGATTTTGCAATTCAATATGATGGAGATGGTCAACATGATGTACGATATATTGAAAAATTACTAAAAGAATTAGAACAAAAAGATGTGGATATGGTAATTGGTTCTAGGTTTATAGATAAAAAAGAAAGTGCTTTTCAATCTTCCATAGCAAGAAGAGTGGGAATCTCTTGTATATCTTGGGTTATAGAAAGAAAAACAGGAATGAAAATTTACGATACAACAAGTGGATTTAGAGCTGTGAATCGCAGTCTTATTCAAGAATTTAGTTGCATGTATCCAACCGAATATCCAGAACCTATTTCTACGGTTTATGCTTTAAGTAAAAAATACAAAATAAAGGAAATTCCTGTAAGTATGTATGAAAGAAAAGGTGGCAAATCTTCTATTCATACTTGGAAAAAAGCCTATTATATGATAAATGTACTTTTAACAATATTATTAATGAAAAAAGGTGATAAATATGATGCTTAATTTACGACTATTTTTGATTGCTTTATCTGTTATACTTGCCCTTATTATTTTAAGACTTATTGCTAAAAATAAATTACCTGTCAAATATTCTTTGTTTTGGTTAATTTCATCTTTTGTTGTATTTTTAGTAGGGGTGTTTCCAGATTTTATAAGAATATTTACAAAACTGATTGGTTTTGAAAATTCATCTAGTTTAGTAGCATGTGTAATAATAGGATTGCTTTTATTAATTACGTTATTATTAACGATTATTATTTCTGAACAAAAAAGAAAATTGCTTCTTTTAGTACAAGAAGTTTCTTTGCTTAAACAAAAGATAGACAAATAGAAGGTGGTTTTTTGAAAATTTCCATAATAACAGTATGCTATAATGCTGAAGATACAATAAAAGATACTTTAGAATCTGTTTTAAAACAAACCTATAAAAATTATGAGTATTTAATAATTGATGGTAAAAGTAGTGATAATACTTTAAAAATCATTAAAGAATATGAAAGTAAATTTTTAGGGAAAATGAAAATCATTTCTGAGAAAGATAAAGGATTATATGACGCCATGAATAAGGGAGTTAAAAATGCAACTGGAGATATTATAGGTTTAATTAACTCTGATGATGTATTATCACATGATCGTGTGTTTGAAAAAATTGTAAAAAATATAAAAGGAGTCGACGGAGTTTACTCTAATCTTTTAATGCTTGATGGACATTTAGAAAAACCTTATCGTTTATTTAAAACAAAAACAGTAAGTAAAAAATGGGGATTTGCTATGCCTCATCCTACTCTATATTTAAAAAAAGAAGTCTATGAAAAATGTGGAGACTATAATACGAATTATAAAATTACAGCTGATTTTGATTTTATGTTAAGAATTATCAAAAGTAACTTTAAATTTAAGTATGTCGATGATTATTTTGTTTACATGCGTTCGGGCGGAAAAAGTACGAATGGTTTAAAAGGATACTATGAAAATTTTAAAGAAAGTTATCGTTGTTTAAAAGAAAATCATGTCTTTTTACCTTTTTTAACAAATGTAAAAAGGTTGATTTCCAATGTTTTTATTCAAAAAATAAAAGCTAAAAATAAGAATGAACTGGAAATTGCTTTAAAACATAATAAAAAGCCAATGCTTATTCAAATTAATACCGTATGTAATGGTTCAACTGGTAAAATCATGGGAGATATTCAAAGAAAAGCGATTCTAGATGGTTATAAAACTTTATCCATTTATGGTAGAAGAAAAGGCTATAAAGATTTAAATTGTATAAAAGTAGGGGGATTTTTCTCTTTTTGGTTTCATGTTTTTTTAACAACGCTATTTGATAAACAAGGAAGTGGTTCCTATTTTAAAACCAAAAAAATTGTAAAGATTTTAAGAAAAGAAAACCCAGATATCATTCATTTGCATAATATACATGGCTATTATTTAAATTATAAAGTTTTATTTAAATATCTAAAAACGGAATATACGGGAAAAATATATTGGACTTTTCATGATTGCTATCCTTTTACGGGACATTGTCCTTATTTTACGACTGTAGATTGTGAAAAATGGAAAACTGAATGTAAACATTGTCCTAATAAAAAAAGATATCCAACCAGTTTAATATTTGATTCTTCTAAAAGTAATTATCAAAAAAAGAAGGAAATGTTTACAGGACTTAAAAATTTAATTATTATTACGCCATCCGATTGGTTACATGACTTAGTTAAACAGTCCTTTTTAAAGGAATATCCTGTTGTAACGATTCATAACACAATTAATAAGCAAATATTTAAACCAACTCAAGATAAAAGTGTATTAAAAAAATATAATATTCCTACAAATAAAACGATAATTTTAGGTGTTGCTAGTATATGGGAAGAAAGAAAAGGACTTCAAGATTTTATTAAATTATCCTATTTATTAGATTCCAATTTTCAAATAGTTTTAGTTGGTTTAAATGAAAAACAAATAAAAAAATTGAACAAAATTCATAATATTACTGGAATTAAAAGGACCGAAAATCAATATGAACTTGCAACTCTTTATACTTATGCTAGCTATTTTGTTAATCCAACTTATGAAGATAATTATCCAACTGTTAATTTAGAGGCTATTGCTTGTGGAACAAAAGTAATTGCTTATGATACAGGTGGATGTAAAGAACAAATCGATAAGAATACTGGTTTTCTAGTTCCAAGAGGGGATATTCTAGGAATTTTAAAAATTATTCAAAAATAAAAAAAGGAGGAAAAATGAAAACAGAACGTTTAAAAAATTCATTTTTTAATAGTATTTCCAATGTTTTAACTTTGTTTACTAGTACTATTTTATCCTTTATATTAAGAACTGCTTTTATAAAAATTTTAGGGGAGCAATGTTTAGGTATTGATGGATTGTTTACCAATATTTTATCTTTTCTTTCCTTGTCAGAATTAGGAATTTCTTCTGTTATTAGTTTTAGTTTATATAAACCACTTGCCGAAAGAAATAAGGATAAAATTGATAAGCTCATGTCTTTTTATAAAAATGTTTACAAAAAACTTGCTTTTCTTGTTTTGGGGTTTAGTCTTTTATTATTACCAGCATTAAAATTTATTGTAAAGGATTATACTGTAAATTATAATATTTATTTCATTTATATATTTTACGTATTGGATGCTGTTTTATCTTATTTTACTTCTTATAAAACAATCTTGATTGAAGCAGATCAAAAAAACTATTTATTGACATCGATACGTATTATATTTAATTTTTTAACCTATGGATTACAATTTGCTTTTCTTATGGCTACAAAAAATCTTTATTTCTATTTAGCTATAAAATTAATATTTAGACAAATTGAAAAACTTGTTGTTAATTTTTATGTTAGTAAAAAATATCCTGATGTTAATTTTAACTGTAAAAAGAAAGTAGATAAAGAAGATTTAAAAACGATTAAAGAAAATGTAAATGGAATTTTATTCCATAAACTGGGAAATTATGCTGTAAATGGTACGGATAATATTTTAATTTCTTCAATTGTAAATATATCTGCAGCAGGACTTTATACGAATTATTTATCTTTAATTTCTATTATTAAAAATTTTATTAATGGAATTATTACATCCGCAACTTCTAGTTTTGGTAATTTAAATGTTACTGATACTATTGAAACAAAGTACAATATCTTTAATATTATGAATCTTGTTGGTTTTTTTTCAGCAGGTTTATTTAGTTTAGGTATTTTTCATTTAATTAATCATTTTATTACAATATGGGTAGGAAATTCCTATACTTTAAATGTATTTTGTGTCTTCTTTATTAGTTTGAATTTTTATTTAATGGTTCTATTACAACCAGTAGATACAGTTAAAAATTCGACTGGCCTATATTTTAAGGATCGTTATGTACCAATTTTACAAGCAGTTATTAATTTAGTGCTATCCTTTATATTAGGCAAAATTTATGGCCTTGTTGGGATACTTGCTTCTACCGCTATAAGCTATTTACTAACGGTTAGTTGGACGAAACCTTATATGATTTATAAGTATGTTTTTAATAAAAATATTTTGTTTTATTTAAAACAAAATTTAAAAAATATTGTGATTTTACTTTTGTCAAATGGGTTAATTGTTCTTGCTTTTTCTTTAGTTTCATTTAAGAATTTATTATTATTATTTTTAGTAAAAGGAATACTAGTTGTAATGATATTTACAAGTATTTTCTTATTGTTTAATTTTAAAACAAAAGAATTTAAATTTCTTTATAATCTTATGAAAAAACAATAGACTTTTCATAGGGGATTTTGATAAAATGAAATTGGTGTTAATATGAAAAATAAAAATGAAATAAAAGTAAGTGTAATTATTATTTCCTATAAACAAGAAAAATATATTAGGGATGCTATAGAGAGTGTACTAAATCAAAAAGTTAATTTTAATTATGAAATTATATTAGCTGATGATTGTTCTAAAGACAATACCTATAAAATAATGGAAGAGTATGCTAAAAAATATCCTAAAATTATTAAATTATTGAAAAGAGAAAAGAATTTGGGTGCTACGCAAAATGAATTAGATGCAAGTATGCATAGTTGTGGTAAATATATAACGAAACTTGAAGGGGATGATTATTGGATTGATGAAGAAAAGCTTCAAAAACAAGTTGATTTTTTAGAAAACAATCCAGAATATATCGGAATTACTCATCCTCAACAAGGTAGAAATTCTAAAAATAAAATTGTAGGGAATTTTCCAATAGAATTTGAAGAAGGAGATATCACTCTTGAAGATTTTTGTTCAAGTAAAAAAAGATATTCTTATACAGCTACTGTTTATAAAAATCTTTATAAAGATCCTAAACATATTGAAAATATAAAATATTTAATGAGTTTAGATCGAATTGTTGAAGATGCTCAACTTTGTGTATATCTTTTAACTTTGGGAAAAATAAAAGCCATTCCTGAACCTATGATGGTTTATCGTATTCGTAATGAAGAAGGAGAAACAAATTATAACTCTACTCATACAATAGCGGAAATACAAGATGCTTATTTAAATGTTTACTTAGCTTTAGATGATTTTTTTGAACATAAATACAATTTTTATAAAAAATTTGAGAAAACAGTAACTTTAGGCTTTGCATATTCTATATTTAAATTTAAATGGAAAGATGCAATAAATTTTATAAAAAAATGTCCTAAAAAATACAAATTAAAAATTATTCTTTTAATGCCAATAAATTGTTTTAAAATTATAATTAGAAAAATAAAAAAGAGAGAAGAATAAAATATGCAATCTAAAAAAATATTAGTAACTCAATCTTCTATGCCAACTTTGGAAGAATATATTGACGAAATAAAAGATTTATGGGAAACAAAATGGTTGACAAATCATGGGTCAAAACATACACTTTTAGAAGAACAATTATGCCAATATTTGAAATGTAAAAATATATCTTTATTTTGTAATGGTCATACGGCACTTTTTAATGCTATAAAACTTATGAATCTACAGGGAGAGGTTATTACAACGCCATTTACATTTGCATCAACTACGCATGCTATTGTGCAAAATGGTTTAAAACCCGTATTTTGTGATATTAAGGAAACAGATTATACAATTGATGCTGATAAAATAGAAGAATTGATAACTCCAAATACTTCTGCAATAGTTGCTGTGCACGTATATGGAAATCCTTGTGATGTAGAAAAAATAGAAAACATTGCTAAAAAGCATCATTTAAAAGTTATTTATGACGCTGCACACGCTTTTGGAGTCTATTATAAAGGAAATTCTCTAGTTAATTATGGAGATATTTCAATGTTAAGTTTTCATGCGACTAAAGTGTATAACACTATCGAAGGCGGAGCATGTGTGTATAATAATGATTATTGGTACCAAACTTTATATGAAATGAAAGATTTTGGAATATCTGGAAAAGATAGTGTGAACTTAATTGGCATGAATGGTAAAATGAACGAATTTCAAGCTGCCATGGGACTATGCAATTTAAAACATATAGAGGAAGAAATTGAAAAACGTAAAAAAGTTTTCATGCGATATATAGAAAATTTAAAAAATGTTGATGGTATTAAAATTCCTATTATAAGAGGAGATGTTCAATTAAATTATTCTTATTTTCCGATTGTTATTAAAGATGGCTATTCTTTAACAAGGGATGAATTAATAGAAAAATTAAATGAAGAAAATATTTATCCAAGAAAATATTTCTATCCTTTAGTAAGTGATTTTGCTTGTTATAAAAATGATTATGATTCTAGTAAAACTCCAATTGCTAAAGATATAGCGAATAGAGTGATGACACTTCCTTTATATGCAGATTTAGATTTAGCAGATGTAGATTTTATTTGTCATATAATTAAAAACTATAAATAAAGGAAGCATCTAGATTTTTAAAGGCTTATTTTGTATAATAACCTTAGATAGTTAGGAGTAAGTTATGAAAAAACTATTAACATTAAGAGAAATACAATTAGAGGAGTTAAAAATACTAGAAGAAGTGGCAGATTTTATTGAAAAACATAATTTAAAGTATACTTTAAATGGTGGGACTTTATTAGGGGCGATTCGTCATAAAGGTTTTATTCCTTGGGATGATGACATTGATATTAGTATGCCAAGACCAGATTATGAAAAGTTTATTCAATTGTTTTTAGAAGAGAATAAAAATGAAAATTTGATTCTTTGCTGCCCAGAAAATAAAAAATTAGCCATTCCCTTTTGTAAAATTAAAAATAAAAGAATAGCTGTTGAAGATGATGGATCTAAAGCTATGAAAGAACAAGGCTATTTATGGATTGATATTTTTCCAGTGGATGGTTTACCAAAGGATGAAAAGGAATGTCAAAAAATATATAAAAAAAAGAAATTCTATAATAATTTCATGTATGTGCATAATAATAAGTCTTATTTTAAAAAGAAAGAAGATTTTTTTAAAGATATTGTAAAATTAATTTGTAAACCTATTTCTTTGTTCTATTCCGCTGATACTATTACAAAACTTGCTAAAAAAATTGATTATGATCGTGCTACTTATGCAGGTAAAATTGTTTCAGGCTATGGTCTTAAAGAACGCATGTTAAAAAAAGAATTTGAAGAATATGTTGATGTAGATTTTGAAGGGAAAAAATTTAAAGCAATAAAAAATTATGATAAATATTTAAAGCAATGTTTTAAAAATTATATGCAACTACCTCCTGAAAGTAAAAGGGCAACACATCATTTGACAGCCTGGAAGGTAGTGGACGGGAAGGAGAATAAGTAAAGTTGAAAGATAAGGAAATAATTGGATATACTACAGGTGTTTATGATTTATTTCATGTAGGGCATTTGAATTTATTAAAAAATGCTAAAGGAATGTGTGATAGATTAATTGTTGGTGTGACAGTTGATGAATTGGTTTCTTATAAAGGAAAAGAGGCTATAATTCCATTTGAAGAACGAATAGAGATTGTACGAGCTTGTAAATATGTAGATGCTGCTGTGCCTCAGTATGATATGGATAAATTAACCGCATGTAAAAAATTAGGAGCTTCGATTTTATTTGTAGGGGATGATTGGTATAGTACAGACAAGTGGAAAGAATATGAAGAAAAATTAGGAAAAGAAGGCATAAAAATTGTGTATTTTCCTTATACAAAAAGTATTTCTTCAACGAAAATAAGAAATTTACTTTCGGAAAATCATAATGAAAAATAATATAAATAAGTAGGAATAAATTTGAAATTCCTCTTTTTTTAACACCAAAATATGACAAAAAAATAAGTGGTACTAAGCTAATATAAAGACTTTAAGAAAAGAGGTCTTTTATGCAAGAATTAGTAAATACAAATTTACAAATTGAAAATTTAATTTATGAAATACGAGGGCAACAGGTAATGCTAGATAGTGACTTAGCTAAGCTTTATCAATGTAAAAATGGAACAAAATCTTTAAATTTGGCTGTGAAAAGAAATATGGAAAGATTTCCAAATGATTTTTATTTTCAATTAACAAAAGAAGAATATAAAAATTTGAAGTTTCAAAATGAAACTTCAAGTTGAAATAAATATGGCGGTGTAAGAAAATTTCCTTATGCTTTTACTGAACAGGGTACCGCAATGCTTGCGACAATATTAAAAACAGAAGTGGCAGCAGAGGTAAGTATCCAAATAATGAGGGCTTTTGTTTCCATGCGAAAATATATAAGTACAAATTTAATGGAGCAAAAATATATCAATAATTTAGTATTAGAGGATAATAAAAGAATCAATGCTTTAGAGGCAACATTTACTAAATTTGAAGAAAAGAAAAAAACAAATGAAATTTATTTTGATGGGCAAATTTATGATGCGTATTCTAAAGTAGTGGATATTTTTAAAAGTGCCAAAAAAGAACTTATCATTATTGATGGTTATGCCGATAAAACTGTACTTGATTTAATAAAAAAATTATCTATAAAAATAACTTTAATCGTAAAAGAAAAAAGTTTACTTCATGAACTTGATATTGAAAAGTACAATTTACAATATCATAATCTAAAAGTTTTTTACGATAATACGTTTCATGATCGATATTTTATTTTAGATAAAGAAATTATTTACCATTGTGGAACATCATTAAATCATATAGGAGAAAAAACATTTTCTATAAATTTATTAGAAGATGAAATTGTAAAAAAAGCTTTACTTGATAAAATAAATTTTTTGAAACATATAAGAAAAATATGATAGAATGAATATATTACTATTAAAAGGTGAATAGATATGAATGAACGTTTTAAAAAAATAAAAATTGCTAGTTTATTGGGAATTTTAGGCAATTTCTTTTTATTGATTTTAAAAGGAAGTATAGGAGTATTTACTCAAAGCCAAGCTATGCTTGCGGATGCTTTTAATTCTTTAAGCGATGTATTTTCTTCTTTTATGACTTTTATAGGAAATAAAATAGCTAGCAAGCCCCAAGACGAAGATCATAATTTAGGTCATGGAAAAGCCGAGTATATTTATTCTATGATTATAAGTATTGCTATGTTTTTACTTTTTTATTCTTCATTTAAATCTTCATTGCTTTCTTTACTTTTTCAAAAAAAATTTATATTTTCTAAATGGTTAATTATTGGATGCTTGATAACGATTGCAGTAAAATTTTTCTTATTTTTAATAACAAATGCATATTCTAAAAAATACAAAAATGTTTTATTAAAAGCCAATGCAAAAGATCATAGAAATGATTGTGTGATTACAAGCTGTACTTTACTTTCTTGTTTATTATCGATGTACCAACTTTATTTCTTAGATGGAATTGTGGGAATCTTTATTTCTTTATGGATTTTTATAACAGCTTTACAAATTTTTATGGAAAGTTATAATGTTTTAATGGATAAAGCCATGGATAATGAAACAAAAGAAAAAGTATTTTCAATAATAAACAACTATAAAGAAATAAAAAAAGTAAATCATTTCAATGCAACTCCAGTAGGGTATAAATATCAAATCTCCTTTACTATTTTTGTTGACGGAAACTTATCTACTTTTGAAAGCCACGAAATTGCTAATGCGCTAGAAGATGAAATAGAAGAAAAAATAGACGAAGTCTATTTAACAGTTATTCATGTAAATCCCATATAAAAAAAATAAAATTTTTTACAATTTTATCTAGTATGAGAAGAATTTTGATTTAAAAGAATATCTTCAAGACGTTTCATTTCGCTTAAATAAAAATTACGTTTATCTGGTTCAAGTTCACTATTATTTAATTCATTATGATACAAAGCTATCATAGCTTTAATATTTTCTGAATCAAGATTTTCTAATTTATGCAATTCTTCCTTTAATCTTTCTAATTCAGATTTACAAAAATTAATCGTTTTGCTATCCTCAACAGTATCCAAATTTTTTAATAAATCGGTGTACATATTTATTGCATCTTTAATTTCATTGTAGGTCATTAAACATACCTCCTAATTTCTCTTTTATTATACTGAAAAATGTTAAATGTATTCAATTACTTGTCAACAAATTTGACAAAAAGTTTACTACAATTTTTATAAAAAAACGTGATATAATAATATAAATAATAGAGGTGAAGAAATGAAAAAAGTAATGGATGCAAATAAAATGTGTTCAAATATGGCTTATTTATTTAGTGAAATGGCTAGTATTTATCCTATAACACCATCTAGTCCTATGGCATCAAATATTGATTATTTAAATCATATGGATAAAAAGAATTTGTTTAATAATAAAGTGGAATTAATTGAGATGCAAAGTGAAGCTGGTGCAGCTGGAGCTATGCATGGAGCTTTAATTACGGGGTCTTTAGCTACAACATTTACAGCAAGCCAAGGGCTGTTACTAATGATTCCAAATATGTATAAAATGGCTGGAGAAATGTTACCAGGAGTTATGCATGTTGCGAGTCGTACCATTGCTACACATGCTTTATCTATCTTTGGTGATCATAGTGATATTTATGCTACTCGTGAAACAGGTTTTTGTATTTTGGCTTCAACCAATATAGAAGATGTTAGGGTAAACGCTTGTGTTGCTCATCTTTCAAGTATTAAAGGCTCTTTACCTTTCTTACATTTTTTTGATGGCTTTCGTACCAGTCACGAACTACATTCTGTAGATGAAATTGAAGATACGGAATTTTTAAAACTAATTGATTATGAAAAGTTAAATGAATTTAAAAATAGAATGTTAAATGTGGATCATACTATAGAAAAAGGTCTTGCTTTTAATGAGGACATTTATTTTCAAACGGTGGAAGCAAGAAATAAATACTATAATGAAATGCCAAAAATCGTTAAAGATTACATGGAAAAAGTAAACGCTATTTGTAAGACAAATGTAAAACCATTTAATTATTATGGAGATCTGAATGCTACTAATATTATTATAGCAATGGGCAGTATTGTGGATACAATTAAATTAGTTGTAGAAGAAGAAATTAAAAAAGGTGCTAAAATAGGTGTTATTGAAGTTCATTTATATCGTCCTTTTAGTAAAGAATTTTTAATGCAAGTTTTACCGAAAACAGTAAAAAGAATTGCGGTTCTTGATCGAACTAAAGAAGCTGGAAGCATTGGAGAACCACTCTATTTAGATATTTTAGCTGCTTTAAAAGATATGGATATTTCTATTGTTGGTGGTCGCTTTGGTCTATCTAGTAAAAATACTACGCCAAGTGATATATATAGTGTCTTTAAAATGCTTGAAACAGAACTTAAAAATAATTTTACTTTAGGAATAGAAGATGATGTTACCCATTTAAGTTTAAAAAAATATGATTATCCTCTTTCTTTAAATGCCAAAGAAATTGTCATTTATGGTTTTGGGAGTGACGGTATGGTAAGTGCCAGTAAAGATATTTTAAATTTAGCTTTAACAAGATTAGATAAATTTGGTGATGGGTATTTTGAATATGATTCTAAAAAAAGTGGCGGTGTAACCGTTAGTAATTTAAGAATTAATAACGAGAATTTTCATGCTCCCTTTTATGCTACAAATCCAGATTTAATTGTCGTTACAAAAGATGAATATTTTAAAAAATTTTCAATGCTGGAAAACTGTAAAGAAAATGCAACTCTTTTAGTCAACACTGCTAGCCCAACTCTTTTGAATGAAAAAATAAGTTTAGAAGATAAAAAAAGAATTCATGAAAAAAATATAAAAGTATTAGCGATTGATGCCAGTAAAATTGCTTTGGATAATCATATTAAAGGGAAAATAAATAAAATTATGGAAGTTGTGATTTTGGATTTAATTGGTATTTCAAATGCCTTAGAACTAGTTTGTGAAAACATTACGGATACTTTTAAAAATAAAGGAAAAGAAATAATCGATAATAATATTAATGCAATCCAAAATTCAATCGATAAGGTGCAAGAAGTAGAAATTTATAATGAAGGTTATTCTTCTGTTGTGCCAAATACATTATTCGAAAAAATAAACCGCAGATTAGGATATAAAATACCAGTAAGTGAAGTTTTAGAAATTGCGGATGGAACGTTTAGGGGAGGGACTTCTAAATTAGAAAAACGTAAAATTGCTGATAAAGTGGTCAAATGGATACCAGAAAATTGTATTGAATGTGGACGTTGTAGTTTTGTTTGTCCACATGCCGTTATTCGTTCATTTAAAATAAAGGATAAATCTCTTGGTAAACCAATGCTAGGAAATTTAGAATATAATTATTTAGTAAGTATTAGTGAAAGTGATTGTACAAGTTGTGGACTTTGTATTGATATTTGTCCAGGGCTAAAAGGAGAAAAAGCATTAACTTTTGGGGATTATGAAGAAGAAAAGCAAAAGGTAAGTGATTATTACTTTAACGAGTATGAAAATCCTGATAGTGATAAAAAGGAAACGGTTAAGGATTTAAGTTTTGTTCGCCCTTACTTTGAATTTAGTGGAGCTTGTAGTGGATGCGGCGAAACTTCATATATACGATTGCTTACTCAGCTTATAGGGAAAAAGTTAGTTATTGCGAATGCTACAGGATGTTCAAGTATCTATGGGGGCAGTATGCCAAGTACTCCTTATAGTATTCCTTGGGCAAATTCTTTGTTTGAAGATAATGCTGAATTTGCTTTAGGTATGGTTTTATCTTATAAGCAAAAAAGAAAACAAATAGAAAAAATAATGACATCTTCTTTACCTGCAGTGGATGAATCTACAAAAGAGAAGTTTAATTTATGGTTAGAAAATAAAGAAGATTTTACGATTACGTATTCTTTAAAGGAAGAACTAAAAAAATTGGAAATTCCTGCTGATTTAAGAAGTTTGCTCGATTATATTCCTTCACGCAGTGTATGGGCAATCGGAGGAGATGGATGGGCTTATGATATTGGTTTTGGAGGAATTGATCACGTTTTATCAAGTAATGAAAATATAAAAATTTTAGTTTTAGATACTGAGGTGTATTCAAATACAGGAGGGCAAATGTCAAAATCTTCTAAAGTGGGACAAGTTGCTGAATTTGCCGACTTTGGTAAAAAAACTTCCAAGAAAGATTTATTTAAAATTGCCATGTGCTATCCAAATTGCTATGTGGCAAGTATCTGTTTAGGAGCCGATTTTATGCATACAATTAAAACTCTAAAAGAAGCAGAAGCCCATAATGGTCCAGCGATAGTCATTGCTTATTGTCCTTGCGTAGAACATGGAATAAAGGGAGGCTTATCTTGTACGAATAAAGAACAATCTCTAGCTGTTGAAGTTGGCTATCAATTATTAATGCGCTATAAACCAGAAGAGGAAAAACTATATTTAGATTCTAAAGAACCGAATTTTGAACTTTATGAGTCTTTTTTAGAAAACGAAACGAGATATAATGCATTAAAAATAAAAGATGAAAAACTTGCGAAAACTTTATTAGAAATTAATAAACAAAATGCAATAAGAAGATATCAATATTATAAAGAAAAAGCATTAGCTCAAGTTCGCTAATGCTTTTAAAGTTCCAAAGTGGATGACAGCCCCCTGAAGACTGCCATCCTAAAAGAATAAAAAGGGGTTGACTAGTGTGATACTAGCACCAATTCGCTTCTTTAGTGAATTGGTGATTTATATCCTAATCGAAAGTAACACTTTTGTCAACACTTTTTTTCAAAAAATTTAAAATTTTTTAATTTTTTGAAAAAATAAAAAATATTGAAAGATATGAAGTGTGTTATTGAAGGAATTGTTGGATAGGGTATATTTATAAAATGTGTATATATTTCAGCCAAAACCAAATTTGAATATTAGAAAAATAAAAAACAATTCCTTTTTCAACAACACGAGACTTTATTATAAAAAGATAAAATAGTTTTACAAGCAATTCGACAAAACTTGTCAAAACTTTTAAACTTATTTTAAATAAGACAGTATTAAGGAGTGAAAAATAAAAAACACTCCTTTTAAAGTGAAAAAAATAAAAAAAATAAAAAAATTTTTCGCAAAGAAAGAAAATAAAGGCACATAAAAGAAAATCTGTAAAACCACCCAAAAACAGAAATAAAAAACTTTTCAAAACAAGAAAAATATCATATAATTAAAGTGTCAAATCTTAGTTGAAAGTTTTTGCTTTCTACAAGATTTATTGTATTAGAAATAAGTTCGTTGAGAATCGTGAAACTTATTTCTTTTATTTTGCCATGAAGAACTAGATCAAGTAATTGCCTTATGGTATGAGCAAACTGAATAAAGAAATAATGAGCTTTCATAGCATTATAGTTTAAAGAACACATGTGAGTAATATCAAAGTAAATATTTTTTTGATTATTGAACCCTTGATTTTCGATTTTCCAACGTCTTCGACCTAATACAATAACTTCTTTAATGTTGTTATCATCAATAGGGATATTCGTGATATAAGTGAAAATTTTATCTTTCTCATTGGGAGGAGATTTTTCAATGAATCGAACAATATTGAAAAAGTATTTTTTATATTTGTAATCCTTAACAAGAAAATAATTGTCATGAATAGAACCTTTCTCAATAGAAATGATACCATCAAAGTCTTGATTAACTGTTTTTAA
>CANRBV010000021.1 GCA_947628965.1 uncultured Bacilli bacterium
ATGAAACAAGAAAAAGGAATCGTGAGGTTCTAAGGTAAAACAAAAAGAATTTTAATTTGTTGTTTTACTTTTGTTCTAATAAGATTAAATGTGACAATTATTTTTGAAATATTAAAACTGCTATATAAAAAATATGGTATAATGAAAATAGGAGGAATACCAAAATGGATGATAAAGGCTATGATTTTTTAAATAAAATATATCAAAATTTACATCTAAGTGATGAGGTAATGCATACTGCAACACCAAGTGATACTAAAAATGAAAAAGTTGCTAAGTATATGGAAAGGTTAGATCGTGTAACAAGAAAGGCATTTGATAATACGCGAGCTACAAGAAATAATGATATTGCTATGTTAAAAAAACTTTATCACGATAGATATGTAATCACTCGCGATAATATACCTGAATCCTATTTTGAATTACAAAAGCAAATAGCCTTAAATGAAGGCCATGGACATTTAGAATATACGGAAGAAATAAGAAACCAAGAGATAGACAATATAATTAAAGAACAAGAAGAAAGTATTGACAATTGGATAGAATATTTCGCTAGTCCAGATACTGATATATATCCGACTTGGTATAAATATTATGCTTTTCAAGGAATGCTAAAATTAGGAACATATGATAAGAAACAAGGAAACTTTAACAGAAGAACATCTAGTACGGTAAAACCATTTATTGAATTAGATAGAGAAGCTTTAGCTTTTGTATATGATGAATTAATTAAATCAATGCTAGAAGAACAAATAGAAGATGAAGATCTAGAAAAATTGATAAATAATGGAAATTTTGGAAAACTATATGGATATGCATTAAAAAAGATGGATGAAGCCAAAAAAGATATAAGTAGTGATGATGGCATCTGGAAAAAATATAGACAAGGAAGTAATCCAGAAATATTATACAATGATATTCATGGTAAAGGAACTGGATGGTGTACAGCAGGAGGCTTGGGGACAGCTACTACCCATTTAAAAGATGGGGATTTTTATGTCTATTTTACTAAAAGCAGGGATGGAGAGTATAGTCAACCAAGAATAGCAATACGTAAGAATGGCTCTAAAATAGCTGAAATAAGGGGAATAGGTCCCAATCAAAATTTAGAATGCAATATGGAAAAAATTGTCGAAAAAAAATTACAAGAAGCAGAGTTTCCCAATCGAGATGAGTATAAACAAAAAGTAAGAGATATGCAGATGATGACGTATGTTTACATGAAATGGCAAAATAATGGAGAATTATCAAAAGATGACTTAAGATTTTTATATGAAATAGATAAGCCAATTATTGGATTTGGGTATCAAAAAGACCCTAGAATAGAGGAAATCCAAAAAAAGAGAAATGTGAAGAAAGACTTAGCAACTATTTTGAATTGTAATGAAAAACAAATTTCAATTAACAAAAAAGAAGCTTTAAGTGAGGGAATTATATATCATTATGGAGATTTAAATTTAGATAATTTGAAAAGTACTAAAACATTAGAATTACCAAAGCATCTAGGTGGAAGTTTAGATTTAAAAAATTTAACTATTGCTGAAGGATTAGAATTACCAGAATATATAGGCGGCGATTTAAATTTAGCTAGTTTAACTACAACCGAAGGATTAAAATTACCAAAGCATCTAGGCGGAAGTTTAGATTTAAAAAATTTAACTATTGCTGAAGGATTAGAATTACCCGAATATATAGGCGGCGATTTAAATTTAGCTAGTTTAACTACAACCGAAGGATTAAAATTACCAAAGCATCTAGGCGGAAGTTTAGATTTAAAAAATTTAACTATTGCTGAAGGATTAGAATTACCCGAATATATAGGTGGCGATTTAAATTTATCTAGTTTAACTACAACCGAAGGATTAAAATTACCAAAGCATCTAGGCGGAAGTTTAGATTTATCTAGTTTAACTACAACCGAAGGATTAGAATTACCAAAGCATCTAAGCAGAAGTTTATTTTTATCTAGTTTAACTACAACCAAAGGATTAGAATTACCAGAATATATGGAAGGCGATTTAAATTTAGCTAGTTTAACTACAACCGAAGGATTAAAATTACCAAAGCATCTAAGCGGAAGTTTATATTTAAATGATTTAATTACAATCGAAGGATTAGAATTACCAGAATATATAGGAGAACATTTAATTTTAGCTAGTTTAACCAATGCTAAAGGATTAAAATTGCCAAAGCATTTAGGCGGAAGTTTACTTTTATCTAGTTTAACTACAGCCGAAGGTTTAAAATTACCAAGGCATATAAGCGGAATGTTATTTTTAGAGAAATTAAATAAGGCTGATGGTTTAAAATTACCAGAATATATAGGCAGCAATTTAAATTTATCTAGTTTAACCACCGCTAAAGGATTAGAATTACCAGAATATATAGGCAGCGATTTAAATTTATCTAGTTTAATTACAGCCGAAGGATTAAAATTTCCAGAATATATAAGATTTAATTTATATTTGAGTAGTTTAACTTCATTTGAAGGTGCCATACTACCACGTACTAGTGAAGGCAGAGAAAACCTTTTAAATGCTGTTAAAAAACACAATTCACTAAAACTAGTTATTTCATTAAAGCAAGAATATAAAAAACATCCTATTGAAGAGCACTCTAATAACATAAATGAAAAAGAGCAAACTCAAAAAAAAGAAACATTTAAAATAACCAAAGAACAATATGAAAAAAGAAATGGTTTAAGAAAGTTATTGGATAAAATTAGAGGTAAACAAATAAATCAAGTACAAGGAGTAAGAAGATGAAAAATGATGATTTTAATGAATTGATGAAACAATTTAAAAATTTATCTTTAGATGAAAAAAAATTGGAACTAATAAATAAAGATAAGGAATTAATAAATATGATTTGTACAATTGGTAAAATATATAACAAAAACATAAGTCCATTGTATAATAAAGAAATTGATGACTTAAATTATCCGTATACAGAAGATGATTATATAGAGATATTATACGCCTACACTAATATACTAGAAAATACAATAGTTCAATTATTAGATGAAAGCTAAAACAAAAGATTTCATAAAATGTTAAATATTTTCAATCAAGGCAAATAAAGATTTGAAGGAGTATATTAGAAGAAAATTACTTTCACGAAAATTCTAGGTCAATGAATAAAAAAACTTCTTTTATAGCAAAACAACTATGAAAGGAGTTTTTTGATGAGCAAATATAAAGTGGATATTGCAAACTTAAATACTAATGATATTAAAGTTTTAAAACAAAATGAAATGAATGAATTATTTAAAAGATATCAAGGAGGAGACAAAAACGCAAAAGAAGAATTAATTTTAGGCAATTTAAAATTGGTTTTAAGTATTTTAAAAAGATTTAATAAAGAAAAATATAATATGGATGATTTATTTCAAGTTGGTGTCATTGGTCTTACAAAGGCCATTGATAATTTTGATCTATCCTACGATTTAAAACTATCAACATATGCTTGTCCTCTTATCATTGGAGAAATAAAAAGATATATTCGTGATAATACTCCTATAAGGGTCAGTAGAAGTATAAAAGACCTTGCTTATGCGATTATAAAATATAAAGAAGATTATGTAAAAACCTATGGAATAGAGCCAAATAATCAAACAATTGCCGATGCTTTAAATATTGATGAGTATCAAATCCATTATGCTTTAGAATCTCAAAGAGAACCAATGAGTATTTTTGAACCTATCTATAATGATGGAGGAGATACTATTTATTTACAAGATCAAATTGCGGATAAAAAAGAAAGTAATCAAGATAAAGATATGTTGATTTCATTAAGAAAAGCTTTAAATAAAATAAAAGAAAGAGAAAGAAATGTTTTAATCTCTCGTTTTATTATTGGTAAAACTCAAATGGAAATTGCCGAGTCTTTAGGTATTTCCCAAGCACAAGTATCTCGTATTGAAAAAAATGCCATTAATAATGTTAGACGTTTAATAAAATAATTTTTTTTGTTATAATGAATATAGAAGTGAGGTAGTTTAGATGAATTGTGAAAAAGTAAATGTCAAAAAAGTAAATGGTAAGGCTAAAATTCCTACTTATGGAACAGAATATGCAGCAGGGGCTGATCTTTACGCTTGTATAGAAGAGGCTTTAAGTTTCAATCCCCATGAAACAAAGTTAGTACCAACTGGTCTTTCTTTTGAAATACCTTCTGGCTATGCAGGATTTATTTATGCGAGAAGCGGGCTTGCTAGCAAAAGACATTTAGCTCCAGCAAATAAAGTTGGGGTTGTGGATTCTGATTATCGTGGAGAAGTAATGATTGCTCTACATAATCATAGTGAAGAAGTGCAAACGATTGAACCAAACGAAAGAATTGCTCAATTTATTATTGCACCTTATTTAAAAGCCGAATTTAATTTAGTAGATGAATTAGAAGAAACAACTCGTGGTAGTGGTGGATTTGGTTCAACGGGAACAAAATAAGAATTTTATAAAAGTTCTTTTTTTTTATTTTTTTAATACAATGAAATAAGGTGGTTCGTATGCGTGTTTCGGATTTGCAAGTAAAAGATGTTGTGAGTCTTGTAGATGGAAGAAAGTTAGGAAGAATCGTTGACATTGAAATAAATGAAGAAGGAAAAATTTTATATTTTGTCGTGGAACCAAGAAGATTTTTTAGATTTTTTAATAATAGTGGAGAAGTAAATGTCCAAATGAATCAAATAAAAAAAATAGGAGAAGATGTCATATTAGTTGAAATATAGATATCTCTTTTGGTATAATACTAAAAGAAAGAAAAAGATTTTTATGAACCGAAAAATATTTATTGTAGCCATTATTTCGTTATTAATTGACCAAATGTCCAAAATTTTTGTTGGCATTTTTTTAACATTTAATCAAAACATTTCTATAATTAAAAATTTTTTTTCAATCCATTTGATTCAAAATTATGGAGCAGCATGGAGCTTATTTAATAATAAAGTTGATTTTTTAATTATTATTTCCATTTTTGCCTTATTTATTATTTATCATTATATGTATATTTTTAAATTAAATAAACGAAATAACCTTGCTTTTGGTTTTATTTTAGGTGGTATTATTGGAAATTTAATCGATCGAGTTTTTTTGGGATATGTAAGAGATTTTTTATCTTTTAAAATATTTAATTACCAATATCCAATATTTAATTTTGCAGATACATTTATTGTGGTAGGGGTATTTCTTTTAATTTTAGCTACTTTAAAAGGAGAAGACAAAAATGAAAATAGAAATTGATCAAGAAAATATACGCATAGATAAATTTTTAAGTAAAAAGTTGGATTATTCACGAAGTATTATTATTAAAATGTTAGAAAAAGGTGCTATTTTAGTAAATGGAAAAATTGTTAAACCCAGTTTTTTAGTTCATTATGAAGATAGTATTGAAGTCGTAAAAGAATATGAAAAGGAAAGTACTTTAAAACCTAATGAAATGTGTTTAGATATTGTTTATGAGGATAATGACATTATGGTAATTAATAAACCAGCGGGAGTCGTTGTCCATCCTGGAAGTGGAAATCATGAAAATACTTTAGCTAATGGTCTTTTATATTATACCGAAAATTTAAGTGATATCAATGGGGATGCAAGACCTGGAATTGTGCATCGACTAGATAAAGATACTTCTGGTTTAATGCTAGTTGCTAAAAGTAATAAAGCCCATGAAATTCTTGCAGAAGATTTTAAAGTCCATGCGGTAAAACGAGAATATGTAGCGCTTTTAAATGGTGTATTTCCTTCAAATGAAGCAAAAATTGATGCTCCAATTGGAAGAGATCCTAAAAATCGTAAAAAATTTATGGTTACAAGTGTAAATTCTAAAGAGGCTATTACTTATTTGAAAGTTTTAAAACGTTACAAAAAACATACTTTAGTTAGTTTAAACTTAGAAACAGGTAGGACTCATCAAATAAGGGTTCATATGAAATATATTGGGTATCCCGTTTTTAATGATCCCGTTTATAATCACCAAGTAATTCCTAATGTGGGACAATTTCTTCATTCAAAAACGATTACTTTTATTCATCCCATTACTAAGAAAGAAATGTTTTTTTCTTCTTCACTACCGAAATATTTTTTAGAGTATTTACAAACTTTAGAATAAAGTAGAAACTAAAACAAAAGAAAATATATAAACACACAAAAAGAAATAAGGAAGACTTAAAAATTGATATTTTCCTAAAATATTTTTTATATGGTAGATGAGAAGATAAGAAAATATCATTAAAAATAAAGAAACAAAAAAAGAAAAAAAGAGATCGCAGGCAAAAATATAATAATAAAAAAAAGCAAACAATAATAAAAGGTTACTTATGTAAATAAATAAAAAATCATTATCTATTTTTTCTTTTAAAATTATTTTTTTAATAGGAAAAAAGAGAAGAAGATAAGAAAAAATTAAACCTAGAATTAAAAGTAAATTTTGCATGAATCACCTCTTTACTAAATACTTAAAATATACTAAAATATATACTTAAGGAGTTAAAAATATGAATACAATAACAATTACCCCAAAAGATGAAATTGTAATGCGTTTAGTGCATTATTTTATAACAGAAGAAAATTATACCCCCATTATTGTCAATGGTGTAAAAGATGAAGTTTGGCTAGAAAATAGCGAAGCAAAATACAAAATTGTTCGTATTAATTCCAATTATATTCATAATAAAGAACAATTTTATACGGATTTATATAAAATAAAAAATGTTATGCGCCAAATAAAAAGAAAAACAGTATCTTTCTCTATGAATACTTTTAATATTTTTTTAGATGTAAATGAAAATATTAAAGTAGAAGATGAAAAACATATTAAATCTATTGTATTAAAAGATATGCAAGATGTAGAAAAAACTAAATTGGGAAAATTTTTCCCTGGTATTGAGGAAAAGCTGTTAAAAAATACAGAAGGTCTCGATTTAATTATTAATGTAACGGAAGATATTAATGCAAAAACGGCTAAGAATAATCAAATATATGAAGCTACATTCAAACCTAAAAAAATTATTGTAACTTATTTATTAATGGCAATTTGTGTATTTTTCTTTTTTATAAGTTTTATTGTTGGAAAAGGAAATATTGATACCTATACGTTGTATCGTTTAGGTGCTGTAAGTGGGGAAGCTATTAAAAATGGTGAACTATGGCGTCTAATTACAGGGACTTTTTTACATGCAGGTTTAGTTCATTTGCTTGTAAATATTTATTCTTTATGTATTATTGGGGTGCAATTAGAAAATTTTGTTGGAAAGACAAAGTTTTTGGCAATATACTTAGTTAGTGCAATAAGTGGTAGTTTAATGTCAAGTTTATTTAATATGGGAATTTCTGTTGGAGCGAGTGGGGCTATTTTTGGTCTTCTTGGTAGTATGCTCTATTTTGGTTATCATTATCGTCTTTATTTAGGAAATGTCTTACGTTCTCAAATTGTTCCCGTTATTTTACTCAATTTATTACTAGGTTTTACTTTACCAGGAATTGATAATGCTGCTCATATTGGGGGATTAATCGGTGGCTATCTTACAACCATGGCCGTTGGAATTAATGGTAAATCAAGCAAAACGGATGAATTAAATGGTTATATTGTTTTAATAATTTATTTAGCTTTTCTAAGTGTTGTGCTATTTCGTTAAAAGTTAAAAGTTTATTTTTGCCCAAATATTTTTTCACCATGATAACGACTTGAAATGGGTTTCTTTTTTTGTTATAATGAATTTGCTTTTAAAAAACTTTTAAAAATATTTTTTTATTTAGAGGGAGATTTATTTATGAGTAAAATAAAAATTTTTAGTTTGGGTGGATTGGATGAAAATGGAAAAAACACCTACGTTATAGAAATTGATAAAAGTATATTTATTTTTGATTGTGGACTTAAATACGCTACTGGAAATATGTTGGGAATCGATTATATTATTCCTGATTATGAGTATTTAATTAAAAATCAAAAAAGAATCAAAGGGGTATTTGTTACGCATGGGCATTATGAAAACATGGGAGCAGGAGCCGATTTAGTTAAAAATATACCCAATATTCGCTTGTTTGCTACTAAGTTTACAAAATACGTACTTATAAATTCTGGGGTTCCAGAAAAGAATATTGTTGAGATTACGCCACATAAAAAATTAAATTTTGGAAGCGTTAGTATTTTTCCAATAACGGTTTCACATAGTTGCCCTGATGCCGTTATGTATGTCATGAATACAAAAGATGGTGCTATTTGTTATACAGGAGATTTTATTATTGATGCTAAAATGTCTGGACATTATGATATGGATTTAGGACGTATTGCCTATGTGGGAAAACAAGGCGTTTTATGTTTACTTGCGGAATCTTCTTTTTCTGACCATCCAGGGCATACATCACCGACTCATCGTTTAGAAGATTTCTTTAAAGATATTGTAAATAAGTATGAAAAACGTTTACTTTATTTAGTTTTGCCAACCCATCTTTATACCATTCAAGATATTTTTAATAGTGCGCTAAATAAGCATCGTAAAATTGTTTTAATGGGAAAAACTTTACAAAATGTTGTTGCTTTTGCTAAAAAAGAAGGCTATTTAACTTTTCCAGAAGAAATATTAGGGGATTTATCAAATATTGAAGACGAAGATGCTATCTTACTTTTATGTGAAGATAAAGAAAATCCTTATGCCTCTATTAGTAAAGTCATGAATGGATATGATCGTTATATCAGTTTAAAACCAACGGATACCGTAATATTTGCTGAACCAAGATATGATAGCAATGAAAAGTTACTCGTTAAAATTGAGAATGAACTTGCGATGTTTGGTTGTCGTATCATTTCAATTCCAAAAGATAAAAACATTTTACATCATGCTTCAAGTGAAGATTTAATGCTAATGTTAAAACTTACTAATCCAAAATATTACATGCCAGTAAAAGGTGAATATCGTTATCTTGTTTTAAATGCGGATCTTGCTTATTCCTTAGGTATTCCTAAAGAAAATATTATTTTAAAACAAAATGGAGATGTAGTTTCTTTTGAAGATGGTTTATTAAAAGATAAAGAGGAGCATATAAAAATAAATGAATGTTTGATTGATGGAAAATCGAGTGATGATGTCGGAGAACTCGTTATTAAAGATCGTGAAATGCTAAGCGAAAATGGTATCGTTTTAATAAGCGCTACGTTAAGTAAAAAAACCAAAACTTTACTTGTAGGTCCTGAGGTTACGACTAGAGGTTTTATTTATGTCAAAGATTCTAAAGAAATTATTCATGAAATTAAAAGAATTTCGGAAGATATTATTACTCGCAATATTGTTGATAATTTCGTTGATTTTAATAAAATTAAAACGGAAATACGTACAGAATTAAGTAAGTATTTGTATGAAGAAACGGAATGTAAACCGATGATTATTGCAGTCGTTCAAGAGGTATAATATAAAGAGAATCATCCATACTAGAAATGGGTGATTTTTTGATGAAAGAAAATAAAAATATTAACTTTTTGAATGACATTTATAAAATAGTCGAAATGGGTATTATTGGAATTAATGATGTTATTGATAAAGCTAAAAAAAATGAATTTCGTGATCTTTTAGAACATCAAAGAAGGGAATATAGAGAAATCTTAAATGAATGTGAAACTATTTTTACTTCTTATGGAGCAAAAGAAAGAGAACTTGGGATGATGACTAAAATGAATAGTAAAATGATGAGTGAAATGAAGATTCATAAAAATGATGAAGATTGTGTCATTGCAAAAATGATGATTCAAGGAACAGAAAAAGGAATTGAAAAATTAGAAAAAGTGATGAATCTTTATAATGACGAAGATGAAGAAGCATTAAATTTAGCGCAAAAATTATTGGATTTTTTAAAGCATAATCTGCTTGATTTAAAAATATATTTATAATGACATTAAATAAAAAAATTTAATGTTTTTTTATATCCGTTTTTTTGTTATACTATTATAGAAAAGAGAAATATTTATGAAAAAAATCATTCCCAATCTACTTACAATTTTAAGAATAATCGCTATTCCCTTTATTATTTATTTTGGATTAAAAAATCAAATCGTTTTGTTAGTTGTTTTAGCAACCTTTATTGCTTTAACAGACTTTTTTGATGGAAAACTAGCAAGAAAATGGCAAGTAACAAGTGAATTAGGTGCTAAGTTAGATGCCGTTGGGGATAAGTTATTTGCCTTATCTTTATTAATTATTCTTTTGTTTTTTAATCCCGCTTTCTTTTATATTTTAATTTTTGAAAGTTTAATTGCTCTTTTTAATCTATATGTCTTTTATAAGATTCGGGTTGTTCAATCTTTGCTTTTAGGTAAAATAAAAACTTGGTTTATATTTATAACGATTATTTTTGGTTATATTAACATTTTATGGAAAGGAATTCTTCCTATTCAAATTTTTATTGTTCTAACGATTCTTTTACAAATGGCTAGCTTACTACAATATATTGATACATATCGCAAGCAAAAAAGTCAAAAAAAAAATGAAAGAAATTTGAATCAAGAATATAGAAAGATTGTAAAACCTATTTTAGAAAATGAAGAATTCTTAAAAAGAAAAGAATTTCCTCATCATTATAAAGAAAGTGTTTATACTCATGTTTTAAGAGTATCCTATGATTGTTATAAAATTGGCAAAAAGTTGAATTTAGATTATGAATCTTTAGCAATTGCTGGATTATTACATGATTTTTATGAAACGCCTTGGCAAAGCAATTTTGAACATAAGTCACTTTTTCAAAAACATGGTTTTACGCATGCTGAAAATGCTAGAAAAAATGCTTTAAAATACTTTCCAAATCTTATGAATGAAAAAATTGAAAGTATGATTAAGACCCATATGTTTCCTTTAAATAAAAGCATACCAAAATATAAAGAAAGTTGGATTTTAACAATTGTTGACAAGGCAGATTCTATTGATTTTTTATTTCATCCTCTTTTATTAACTAGGTTTGTTCGTAAAAAAACAGAAAAGAAAAACAATAATAAAAATGTCTCAAATGGAAAATAAATTTTTGAGATATTTTTTTTTGAAATTTATCTACCAAGAGATAGGAATTTTTGCTATAATATTGATAGTACCATGGGGGAGGCGAAAAAATGTATATACCACTTAAAATCACAACCGATTATAGTTTACTAAAAAGTACAATTCGTATTGATGATTTAATTCAATTTTTAAAAGAAAAAAAGATTTATGCCTGCGGCCTTGTGGATGAAAACCTATATGGGGTTATGGAATTTTACAATAAATGTATTCTAAATGAAATAAAACCTATTATTGGACTAGAAATAAAAATAAATGCCTATTCTCTTTATTTGTATGCTAAAAATTATCAAGGGTATCAAAATTTGCTTAAATTACATACCATTAAAACAGAAAGAGAGCTTAATTTTGTTGATTTAGAAATATATGCAACTAATATTATGGTGATTGTCCCAATACCATCCCTTTTTTTATATAAGGAAATAGCTTCTATTTTTAAAGAAGTTTATGTAGGATATCATAATGACTATGAAAAAACAAATGCTTTATTATTAACGAAAAATATTGTTTATATAAATGATATTCGTGCGTTACAAAAAAAAGATACTGTTTATTTAAACTATTTAAATATGATAAGATTGGATAGTAAAGAGGAAGAATATACCAAAGAGGATTTTTCATACAACTATTTTTTAGAGGAAATAAACGAAGAAGATTGTGCTACTACCAAATATTTTGCTTCCCAAATTGCTCTTTCCATTCCAAAAAATGAGAATTATATTCCAGAATTTAATCACGAAATAAAAGATTCTGCTCTTTATTTAAAAAATTTAGCTATAAAGGGTTTAAAGAAGCGTTTAAATAATCAAGTATCCGAATCTTATAGTGCACGATTGGAGTATGAACTTGAAGTCATTCATAGAATGGGATTTGATAATTATATTTTAATTGTTTACGATTATGTTCTATTTGCTAAAAAAAAGCATATTTTTGTGGGACCAGGCAGAGGAAGTGCCGCTGGGTCTTTAGTTTGTTATACTTTGGGTATTACAGATATTGACCCTCTAAAATATCATTTATTATTTGAAAGATTTTTAAATCCTGAAAGAGTAACTATGCCCGATATTGATATCGATTTTGACAATACAAGAAGAGGAGAAGTAATCGAGTATATTAGACAACGTTATGGTGAAAATAAAGTTGCTTCCATTATGACTTTTGCTACATTAAAAAGTAAACTTGCTTTAAGAGAAGTGGCTCGTATTTTAGATATTACCGATTCTTCCTTTCTTCGTCTTATTAAAGAAATTAACGCCAATTTAAATTTGCATGAAAATTTAGAAAATCCTAAAGTAAAACAAATGCTTCTAAAAGATAAAACTCTACAAAATATTTATAAGATTGCTTTAAAATTGGAAGGTTTAAAGAAAAATATTTCGACTCATGCAGCTGGAGTGGTTATTTCAAAAACAGATTTAGATAGTATAATTCCTATTGTAAAACAAAATCATATGACTTTGACAGGCGTAACAATGGAATACTTAGAGGAATTAGGTTTATTAAAAATGGATTTATTGGCAATTAAAAATTTAACGATTATTTCAAATATTTTAGACCTAATTAAAAAAGATACGGGAAAAGAAATTTCTTTAAATAAAATTAATTTAGAAGATCGGGAAGTTTTATCTGTTTTTGCAAAAGGGGATACAACGGGAATTTTTCAATTTGAAAGTAGTGGAATTCGTAATTTTTTACAAAAATTAAAACCTTCTTCTTTTAGTGATTTAGTAGCTACTATTGCTCTTTATAGACCAGGACCTATGGATAATTTAAATACTTTTATAAGAAGAAAAGAAGGAAAAGAAAAAGTACAATATCTTTTTCCTGCTTTAAAACCTATATTAGAAGAAACAATGGGGATTATTGTCTATCAAGAGCAAGTAATGCAAATTCTTGTTACAATTGCAAATTATAGCTATGCAGAAGCAGATATTATAAGGCGAGCAATGAGCAAAAAGAAAAAAGAAGTGATTGCTCAAGAACGAAATAAATTTATAGATCGGGCTCTAAAAAATGGCTATGAAGAGAAAAAAGTTCAAGAACTTTATGATTTTATTTTAAAATTTGCAGGATATGGGTTTAATAAAAGTCATTCCGTTTCTTATGCTTTAATTGGGTATCAAATGGCGTATTTAAAAGTAAAATATAAAACCTTTTTTTTAACCAATTTACTAAATATGAGTATTGGTAGTGAAATTAAAACCAAAGAATACTTAATTGAAGCGAAACAACATCATTTAAAAATTATTCATCCTTCTATTAATGAAAGTGAAAATAAATACTTTGTTTTAAAAGAGCAACTCTATTTACCACTATCTATTATAAAAGGATTAAGTTCCATTTCTATTGATAGTATTTTGGAAGAAAGAAATAAAAATGGAAGATTTGTTGATTTTGTTGATTTTGTTACGAGAGTTATTCATAAAAATGTAAATGAAAGAATTATTGAAATATTGATTCATGCGGAAGTTTTAAAAGAATTTGGCAATATGACCACTTTAAAGGAAAATTTAAGTGCTGTTATAAACTATGCTGAACTTGCTAATGATGTTGATTCGCCGCTTCTTTTAAAACCAATTTTAAAAGAATATGAAGAAGTGGAAAGTAAAAACAAATTAGAATTAGAAAGTTATGGATTTTATATTACGAATCATCCAACAAGTATTTATAACCAAAGTGATATTATTAAATTAAATACTATTCAAAAATATTTTGACAAATATATTAAAACAGTGGTATTAATAGAAAGTATAAGGAGAACAAAAACAAAGAATAATGAAGAAATGGCTTTTTTAGAAGCAAGTGATGAAACGGGTATCGCTTTGTTTGTTGTTTTTGCTCGTCAAATGCGTTTACTTGAAGATATTAAAATAAAAGATATTGTAGAAATAAATGGCCGAGTAACCAAAAGATACGATAAATACCAAATTAACATCAACAATATGATAAAAAAGTAAAGGAGTAGGAAGTATGACAGATGAATTAAAACGCTTTTTTAAAAGTATCGATTTTGAAGCAAAAGAAGAGGACTTTTTAGGTGCCTCTGTAAAGAAAGTTATCTATTTAAAACAAAAAGATCTTTTTGAAGTTTATTTAAATCTAAAAAAAGTATTACCTTTATCTACTGCAAATGCTTTATTTATTTCTTCTAAAAATAAAATTAATCATGAAAAAGAATGTTCTATTCATTTAGAATATGAAACAGTAAGTGAAAGGGATCTATTCAATTATCTTCAAGAAATCTTAAAAGATTTAGTAAAAAAAAGACCTTCCTTAGTTAATTTAAGTGATGCTTTAATTTCTATAGAAGATGAAATTATTACAATAGAAGTGAGTACAAAATTAGAAGAACAAGAAGTAAAAAAAGAGGGCAAAACTATTGTAGCAAAACTTTTACAATATGGACTTGGAGAGTATGAATTAACGAGTAAAGTAAACGAAAAGTTAAATGATGAAGTAAAAAAAGATTTAGAAAAAAGTAAGACGAGTGAAATTCCAATTATTGAAGAGGTTTCAGAAAAAAAGGAAATGATTGAAGGAAATATTACTCCAATTGCCAATATTTTGGGTGATATGAAAAATGTCATTGTCGAAGCTTATGTTTTTGGAATTGATGCAATGGAACACGAAAAGATAAATATTATTACATTAAAGATAAGTGATAAAACCAATAGTTTACTTGCTAAACTATTTAAAAAAGATAAAAACGAATTTAAGAATACTTTAAAAGATTTTAAGACAGGAAATTGGTATCGTATTCAAGGAAAAGTAGAATTTGATACATTCAGTAAAGATTTAGTTTTATCGATTCGCCGTTATGAACAAATAGAATCTAAAGATAATGTAATAAGAGAACAAACAAATGCTCCTAGAGTAGAATTACATACGCATACGATGATGAGTGCTATGGACGGAGTAATCGATGCCAAGACCCTTGTGAAACATGCCATTAAAATTGGCCAAAAAGCGGTTGCTGTAACCGATCATAACTGTGTTCAAGCTTTTCCAGATCTTTACCATGCTGTTTGTGATGCGAATAAAGGTAAAGAGGAGAGTGAGCATTTTAAAGTTCTATATGGAGCTGAAATGAATGTTGTAAATGATGATGTGGATATTATTTTTAATAATCGTACCTTTAATCTATTAGAAGATACTTATGTCGTATTTGATACTGAAACGACTGGTTTTTATGCTGGAAGTGACCAAATGATTGAAATTGGTGCAGTCAAAATTAAAAATGGTAAAATTATTGATCGATTTGATGAACTTATTGATCCAAAAAGACCGATTCCTAAAAAAATTACGGAGCTTACTTTTATAACGGATGAAATGGTAAGTGGTAAAGATACTGAAGAAAATGTTACAAAAAGATTTTTAGAGTGGGCTCAAGATTTTCCTATGGTTGCACACAATGCAAAATTTGATATTTCTTTTATGCGTGCGGCTTGTAATAAGTATAATTTGGGTGAATTTGATAAAACCGTTTTAGATACGATGAGCATGGCTCGTATGTTACATCCCGATTGGCCAAATCATAAACTCCAAACGCTAACAAAAAGGTTAGATATTCCATGGGATGAGGAAAAACACCATCGAGCAGATTACGATGCCGAAGGAACGGCTCTTGCTTTTTATAAAATGGCTAAAACTTTCTATGATCAAAATATTAGTACAACAGATGATATTTTAGCTAATATTGATATGGAATCTTTAGTACGTTTTGCTTATCCTTTTCATGCTACGATGATTGCGCAAAATAGGGAAGGTTTAAAAAATTTATTTAAAATTATTTCAATTGCCAATACCAAATATTTATATAAAAATGAACAACCAAAAATTCCAAGAAAGGAAATCGAAAAGTTACGTAAAGGCTTGTTTATTGGTTCAGGTTGTATTAATGGAGAGATTTTTGAAAAAGCTGGAAGCAAAGAAGATGAAGAACTTGTAAATATGATGAGTTTTTATGATTACATTGAGGTTCAACCGATTAGTGCTTTTTCGCATTTAATTGGAGCAGGGGCTAAATTTCAAACAACCACACAAGCTGAAGAATATTTAAAGCGTATTATTAGGGTAGCTAAAGAAGCAGGAAAACCAGTTGTTGCAACGGGGGATGTACACAACTTAACAAAAGAAGATAAAATCTATCGAGAAATTATTATTAATCAAAAATTTAATGGAAAACTCCATCCTTTAAAAAGAAAAGGATTGGAAATCCCTAATCAATACTTAAAAACAACGGAAGAAATGCTTGAAGATTTTAAATTTTTAAGTGAAGAAGAAGCTTATGAAATTGTGGTCGAAAATCCCAATAAAATTGCTAGTCAAGTAGAAGAGATTGAGGTAATTATCGATACACCAAACCCATTCGCTCCTAGAATTGAACATTCAGTGGAAACGATGACCGAGCTTGTATATGAAAAGGCAGATTTGTTGTATGGTAATCCTTTACCTATTAATATAGAAGAGCGACTTGCAAAAGAACTTTATGGGGATGCTTTAATCAAAGCTTGTAAAACAGAAAAAGAAGAGGAAAAAGAAGCCTACACCCTAGTTCATGAAACCATTTTAAAAGGAAAAGAAGCCGTTAAAGATATGGTAAAAAAACATTTAGAAGAAGAAGGAACGGATGAAGAATTAGATAAAATGGCATATAAAAAGTTGGGCGGAATTATTGGAGCAAATTATGACGTTATTTATTTAATTGCTCAAAAGTTAGTGAAACACTCGAATGATGAAGGCTTTTTAGTTGGTTCACGTGGATCAGTCGGTTCTAGTTTCGTTGCCAATATGATGGGAATTACAGAGGTGAATAGCCTACCAGCTCATTATCGTTGTCCTAAATGTAAATCAAGTATTTTTAATGATGAAGATGGGGTATCTCTTGGGGTTAAATATTCTTGTGGTTTTGATTTGCCTGATAAAAATTGCCCTAATTGCGGATCTAAAATGGATAAAGATGGTCATGATATTCCATTTGAAACATTCCTTGGATTTAATGCCGATAAAGTTCCTGATATCGATTTAAATTTCTCCGACTTAAACCAAGCAAGTGCCCATGAATATACGAAAGTTTTGTTTGGTGTTGATAATGTATATCGTGCAGGAACAATAGGTACTGTTGCAGATAAAACGGCTTTTGGTTATGTAAAAGGGTATTGTGAAGAAAAAGGTATTATCATGCGCAATATTGAGGTTGAGCGTTTAGCTATTGGTTGTACTGGTTGTAAAAGAACAACTGGTCAACACCCAGGAGGAATCGTTGTTATTCCCGATTATATGGAGGTATGTGATTTTACACCTTTCCAATATCCAGCCGATGATCCCACCCAAAACTGGCGTACAACGCATTTTGATTACCATGCTATAGATGCGGACGTTTTAAAACTGGATATTCTAGGGCATACCGATCCAACACAACTTAGAATGATTCAAGATTTAACAGGGGATGATGTTACAGAGGTTCCACTAGATGATAAAGAAACGATGGATTTATTTAAAGGAACAAAATCTTTAGGGGTTACCAAAGAGCAAATTATGTGCGATACGGGAACGCTTGGAGTCCCTGAATTCGGTACGCCATTTACGATTCAACTTGTTAAAGATGCAAAACCTACCACTTTTGCAGAACTTGTCAAAATATCAGGTCTTGCTCATGGAACGGATGTATGGCTTGGCAATGCCCAAGAATTAATTCAAAAAAATATTTGCCCTTTTAAAGAGGTTATTGGGTGTCGTGATGACATTATGGTTGAGTTAATGAACAAAGGCGTTCCAGCTTTAAAGGCCTTCAAGATTATGGAGTTTGTTCGTAAAGGAAATGCGAGTAAAAAACCAGAAGAATGGGCAGAGCACGTCAAAACTTTAAAAGAATACAATATTCCAGATTGGTATATTACGTCTTGTCAAAAAATCAAATACATGTTTCCAAAAGCTCATGCTGCTGCGTATGTTACAAGTGCTTTTCGTATTGCTTGGTACAAAGTACATAAACCTTTAATTTATTATTGTACGTATTTTTCGACTAGATTTACGGATTTTGATGCCGAGGTCATGGTAAAAGGATACGATGCAATAAAAGCGAAAATAGTAGAAATTCAAAGTAAAGGCTATGATGCCACGAATAAAGAAGCTTCTTTATTAGAAACTTTGAAACTTTCTTTAGAAGCAACGGCTAGAGGGATCAAATTTAAGATGATTGATATTAAAAAGAGTGAAGGAAAAAATTTTGTTATCGACGATGAAGAAGAAAATGCTTTAATTTTACCTTTTGCTAGTCTAGATGGACTAGGGGATGCTGTTGCCACTAAAATAATGGAAGAAAGACAACTTAAACAATTTTATAGCATTGAAGATTTTAGTAATCGTGGTAAAGTAAATCAATCCACTATTGAAAAAATGCGTAGTATGGGTATTTTTAATGGAATGCCTGAAACAAGCCAATTAAGTTTATTTTAATAACAACAATGTAAAAGCCAGTAAATTATGGCTTTTTTTCTTCGAAAAGATATAGTATAATTTAGATAGAATAGAGGGATTTTATGAAAACATTAAGTATTGGAAGACTTATGTATGATGTGAATATTTTAATGGATGGTTATCCACAAGAAGGAACAGAAAATATAACTAAAGAAATGATTACATGTAGTGGTGGTTCAGCAAATATCATTGCTTATTCTTTAGGAAAATGGAATGCTGAATCTTTTATATCTGGTGTCATTGGCTATGATGAAACTGGTACAACTATGAAAAAAAATATGGAAGAAAATAAAATTAAAACCAATTATTTGGAAACGAACTACGATATTAAAACACCAACTTCTTATATTTTTATTAATAAGCAAAATAATTCAAGAACGGTTGTATCTACAGCAATAAATGAATTTAATATTAAAAAATATGAATATGATACAAGTATGGATTGCGTTATAGCTGATGGATATGAATATAATGCAAGTGTATATGCTTTTAATAAATATAATGGAGCTGTAACAATATTAAATGCTAAAACACCTCATAATGGCCTTTTGGACTTTTTTAAATATGCTAAGTTTGTTGTATGTTCTAGTACTGTTGCAGAAGCTATTACAGGAATGAAAATTGATTTTAATGCTCCTATTACAATGGCAACTGTTTATAAAAGAATTGTAGATAAGTACCCTCATATTACACTATTCATTACAATGGAAGGAAAGGGAACAATTTATTCTGTTAACAATGAAATAAAAGTATTAGCAACTATTAATACAGAAATTGTTGATAAAACGGGAGCTAGAGATATTTTTGTTGCTATGATAGGTTATGGAATTACTTCTGGATATGATGTGGAAACGACAATAAGACTTGCTACTATTGCAGAAGCCTTATCTAAAAAAACAATAGGTTCTACTTTATCTATTCCGATATTAAGTGACATTATAAAATATTATGAAGATAAATTTGGACCAATCGTAGAAAAAAATGAAACGATACAAGAAAATAATTCTGTAAATACTAATCCTTCACAAACTGTTCCTCCATCACAACCAAGTCCTTCAAAAACTGAAGTAAACTCTGTAGAAACACTAGCTACACCAGCAACACCAACTCCAGCATCCAATACACAAAGCGATGAACAAGTTATTACAAATGTTTTTAATTCAGCACCAAATGATTTAACAAATGGAAATAATAATGCTCCTTCCGCTTGATAAATACCCAACTCTTGATGTTCATGGAGAAACTAGAGATACAATTTATACAGTTCTATACGAATTTATTAAAGATAATATTAAATTAAAAAATCAAACAATTGTGATTATTCATGGCAAAGGGCAAGGAATTTTAAAGGAAGAAATTCACTATTATTTAAAAAAAATGAAAGAAGTAAAGCAATATCATTTACATTATTGGAATCAAGGGGCTACAATTGTTGAACTTAATATTTGACAAATTGTAATATTTTATGTTATAATGGGTCCGCAATAAGAAAAGTAGACATAAATTTGACATTTTTTACTTTTTATGCTATACTAAATGTGTAAAAAGAAATAGGGGGTATTGTTATGAAAGGTTATGTTTTAGATTACATTGATGAAAATGAATATCGTAAATTAGAAAGGGCATTAAAAAAGTACAATTCTTTAGCATTTAAAAAATTGAATTTTGAGTATTATCCAAATTTAAGAAATGGTAAATTTATTGGAGAAATGATTTCTCAAAATAAAAAGAATGGTACTGAAACGTATGAATTAAAATTACCAAGTGATAAAATGTTTGCCCAAGTACATGGAGAAGTAAAATTAGTTTATACAGTTTATAAAAAAGAAAAAATTGTTTTATTGGATTCTATTGCACCAAAAGATATCTTGTTAGAAGGACATATGTCTGAGCTTACAACATATAAAGGTGTAATGATTTCTAAAGCTAATGCTTCTAAAGATAAATTTAAAATTGACTTATTAAATATGTTACAAGGTAAGTAATTTACTTATCTTTTTTTTGAAATTTTTTCACAAAAAAACTTGCGCGACATAAGATATTATGATATTATTAATTAGTCAATGGACCTCTAGCTCAGTTGGTTAGAGCATCCGGCTCATAACCGGGCGGTCGTAGGTTCGAGTCCTACGAGGTCCACCATTTAAAATGCGGGTATGGCGGAATTGGTAGACGCACTAGACTTAGGATCTAGCGGAGAAATCCATGGGGGTTCAAGTCCCTTTACCCGCACCAGATTGATACAAAACTCGGACTTTTATAGTTCGGGTTTTTAAATATCCAAATTTATGTTATAATAAGAACTAACTTTTAAATTGAAATCTGTCAATTTAGAAAACACACTTGCATATTGGAAATACGCATCTATTATTTAAGTAAAGAGGTTATAAAAAATATGAAAAATTTGTGTTATGAAAGTACAAGCAATTGTTTGTTGAAATGTCCATATTGTATTTCTAGTGATAATGGGGTTATGGAAAAAGACCATTATTTAGAAATTATAGATTTTATTGGTAAATTATTACCAGAAAGATTAGTTATTGGTGGTGGAGAACCTTTAATGGATCCGCTTTTAAAGGAAAAAATAACATTAATTATTAAAAAATACCATGAAGCTAATGAAGAACCATATATATCTTTATCTACTAATGCGGCATCTCTTATAACTCAAGATATGTGGTTATTTTTAAGAAATTCAATTCAATGTTTAGATATAAGTATTCCATCTTTAAACCATGATATTTATGCACAAATGCGTGGAGCAGACTTGCTAGATCAAGTATTAATTAATATTAGAAAAGCTGTTAATTATGGATTAAATGTTAGATTAAGTATTATTATGACTAAACAGAATTATAATGAATTAGAAAAACTATTTGAATTTGCAGCAGCTACTAACGTTAACTCAGTGCGTGTAGGCAGATATTTTCCGTTTAGAAACGCATATAATGTAAAAGATAATTATGAATTAGATGAAACAACTGTAATAAAAATTATAGATGATATTAATAATGGAAAATATGCAAATATTTATAGTGGTAAAATTCTTCCTCCTATTAAAACACTTTCAATGATGTCAGGATACTTAAATGTAGATTTTAATGGAATGTTGTTTGTACCGAATATAGAAGGAAAACAATTAATTAGTAATGTTCATGATATTGACATAAGTGCTCTAGAATCATCTTTTAAAGATAGTCAACCTAAAATTTTTATTAGATATAAAGAGAAATAGAGTTGTGTGTTTTCCTTTAGGCACCAGAAAGATAGCAAACTCGGACTTTTGTAGTTCGAGTTTTAAAATGATTAAATTTATGTTACTATACCTTATAGAAGAATTGATATGTTTGTCAATTTAGAAAACATACTTGTAATTTGACTTTGTCAAATAAAATTAAAGTAAAGGAGTGACTAGATATTAAAATATTAATTGTTACTGACATAGATAATCCTGGATTAAAAGAAGATTGCTTCATAGCAAAATCTTTTATTAAAGATGGGCATCATGTTACTATTTCAAGACAAGACTATTGTGAAGAATTGGATGATATCTTTGATGTCATTTTGTTGAGAAATATATGGCATCTAGATAGTGAAAAATTTTTGCAAGATAGAAATAATATATTAAATTGTGACTTAAATTGTATATTTGTAAATGATGTGAAACAAAAATTATATAAAAATTAATTCAAGAAAATTGAGTTAATTTTTTTTGTTC
>CANRBV010000022.1 GCA_947628965.1 uncultured Bacilli bacterium
AAGAGCGAACTCAGTGAGTTTATCTTGACTCTTGATTTTTTATTTCATAGTTTTACAATTACTTTTCCAATAAAGTTTATCTTTATTGGTTATCAATTATTTAAATTCGAATATTCATTTCGAATATCCTCTCCAAAATTCACCGGCTCAATATCTATTTATTTTGATTAAAAACATATAAAAACATATATTTATTATCTTTAAATTTAAAATTGTAGTTTTAGACAACTTTTAAACAATTTTAATTTTTTTGGACATTACCAAAAATACCTACGATACTATGTGAGATGTTTATGGTATTTAACTTTGCAATTAAATATTTCTTGTCTCCTTCTATGACAATAAAAAAGAACCGATATTTCTATCAATTCTATATGTATTTAAAGGTTTAAAACCTTAATATTCATGGCAGGGGATGAGAGAATCGAACTCCCAACTAAAGTTTTGGAGACTCCTATTATACCATTTAACTAATCCCCTATTACTTGGTAGCAAATTTATTATAGCATAAGGTTGAACAATTAGGCAAATAATTTCATATATTATCGTAGGTGAAAGTGTATGCTTATTAATTATACGACAAAAGAATTGGAATTATTAGCAAGAATTATGCGAGCAGAAGCCCTTGCCGAAGGGGACCTTGGCATGCTTATGGTAGGAAATGTTGTTGTAAATAGAAGTATTGCAAATTGTTTGACTTTTAAAAATATAAGAACGATTACGGATGCGATTTATCAAAAAAATCAATTTACTGGTATTAATTCTTCATTATTTCAGGGAAGCCCTACAACATTAGAAAAAAATTTGGCAGAAAGAGTTTTGCGTGGAGAATATTACTATCCTGCTACACATGCTTTATGGTTCTATGCTCCTGCTAAGAATACCTCTTGTCAAAGTGTATGGTATGATCAAAGACTAGCTGGAAGATATCGAAATCATTGTTTTTATAGACCAGATTCAGGAACTTGTCAAGAATTATATTAAACCAGCAATGGTTTTTTATTTTGAACATTTTAAAAGTGAAAATTCTTTTATTCTTGTTTTCTTTAGAGAAATAAAACATTAAAAAATCATCCTAACATCTAATTTTTACTAGATTTTGTAGGGTGATTAAATTTTTATTTACTTTTTTTCTTAAAATAATAATTTTTTAATTTGAAATCACATTCTAAACTATCAAATTCCTCATTTGTATAATCTTTAACGTTGTAATAATCAAACATTCTATCTATAATATAATTGTTACTAATAATATTACTATCTAAATTACTATTTAATAAATAAGTTTCATATTCTCCGTTATATAAAATAGTATATCCATAATAATTTCTATTTTTATATAAATAGTAAATATCATTTAAATTATCAGAATAAAGTATAATAATTGGTGATTTAGTTATTATTTGTTTTATTTCTTCTTCAGTTAAGCCTAATTTTGTTAATTCAGATTTTAATTTACTTAAAATATCTATAGAGAAAACATTTATTGAATATTCTTTTTTATTGGTTTTTTTATATTCAAAAAATTTAATTATATTCAAAACTAAAATTCTAAATTCTTCATTGTCTATTCCAAAAACATTAGAAATATTATTATAGATTTGTTTTAAATTTAATTTAATATACTCAATAAAATCTTGATTTTTCATTTTAATGTTCTCCTTTCATTATATATTTCATTAATCATTTCTAAATTTCTAAATATAACCGCTTTAGTAACTACTCTTACCTCATTAGGTACTTTTTGATTGGTTTGCTGTTCGATTTCCATAAAAATACTATCTAATTCATTTTCATTAATTTGATTTACAAAACGCATAATCTTATCATTAAACTCTTGCGATGAAAAATTAATAAACTCCGTAAGCATAATTCTATTTTTATTTTTAGTCTCAATATCATTTATATCAACTTTTAATCCTGAATTACTATGATCAATTGTTGCTTCAAGCAATTTTTTAATTTTTTGTTTCTTTTGTATATGAATATTAGGATTATTTAAAGAATCAACATAATTACAAATATTATTAATTGCATTTTTTCTATTTAATTCACAAATACCAGAATTATCATATAATGGACAAACTCTAATGCTATTAGTTTGATTATTTCTAATTATTGCCCAATTATCTGCATGCCGATCTCCTTGGCTTGTTATTATATCAAAAATAAACATATTTATCAATTTATCCATAGAATCTGTTATATCCAAATTAACATTATTAAGTATTGAATATATTTCTAAAACATTCCATATATCGTATAAATTATTTGCTTTTATTATCCCATTTTTCATCTGTGTAAAATCTTGGTTATATATATCAATAAAACTATCTAAATATTCATAAACTTTTTTAATTTCACGTAAATCAATACTTTTATTTTCTAATAATTTTTGTGATATTTCTATATTTTTAGGATTCAAATTATTAACAAGATGAAGGAGTTGTTTTTTTAAATCATTTTGCTTTTCATAAGTAAGTAATGAGAATTCAGAAACATTATGAGCATTATACATATTAATTAACTTACAATATTCTTCCATAGTTTTATTTATAGGAACTATATATTCAGTATAAACCTGTGTTATAATTTCTGTTCCTGATAATAATTCTTCATTTTTATTATCTCTAACCAAATTGTTTGTTATCACTCCTAAATTACCATTATAAATTGCCAAATCATAATCAGCACACTCAATATTTAAACGTTTTGCTAGTTTGCATGCAATCATTTCAGCATAGTCTTCATAGGTCAATTGATAAATATCTTTATACATAAAACCATAATTGTTAAACCAAAATTTGTTTGTTCTAGCACCTCTTTGCTCTTCCTCATCAATTATTATAGTTCCATCATTCATACAACTATTTATGTCAATTCGACCATTAACTCTTTTAAATGACATTGCATACCTCCATATTTATCAAATATATTCGTTATGTATATATTATATCATTTATACCAAACAAAAAGACATTTTTCTTCAAAATGCCTTAAATTTCAATATTTTTATTTACTACTCATTATTTCCCATAAAAACTCTATTTCACTTTGCATAGATCAAAATGTAGTTAAAATTATTTAAAAAATTTTTGTAAATCATTTATAAATTGCTTAAATCCATGTTTTTCACGTTCTTTTTGTTCTATATCAATAGTTATTTCTTCTTTAGCTCTTTTATAATTTCTTTTTGATTTTTTTGTATTGTTTTCATAAACATATCTTACGTCTAAGTTTCGATACCATACTTTTATCTTTTTATTATTTTCATAAATGTTACCAAATAAAGTGTAAAAATATATATCATTACATTCTTGTTTTGGATGATCAAAATTATATATTGTTTTTTCAATTTTAGCTTCATGATTACTTGCCAATACATTTACAACTAAAATTTTTAAACTTTTTGATAAAGTATATTTTATTTTCCAACATTCCTTTTCTTCTTTTAAATGTAATTTATTACTTAAAAATTTTTCTAAATCTGGTACATCTCTTATCATTTTCATTTCTTCTTCAGAAAATTCAATATAAGATTCCTGATCTAATTCATCTTTCTCTTTTTTAAAATAATCTGGTTCATAAATAGGACAATATCCCATTTGTGCTTTAACCTCAATTATACCAACTATTTCAATTTTATCATCATTAGTATTAGGATTTATTATCACTATATCAGGTCGATAACTTTTTTTTCTTTCGCCATTAGTTTTTTTTCTTTTTAAATGAACATCAACTAAATAATTATATTTTGAGTTTAAAACTTCAGATATTATATTAGCTATTCCATCTTCACATGCGGAAGCCATTGGAAGATTAATTTTCCTAAAAATTTTTTTATCAATATATTTATATTTTTCTTCAATTTTTGTATTATAATCCTTTTTTAAATAATTAGCTAAATTATTTGCATATTTTTCATAATTTTCCATATTTTAACTTCTTTCTAATCATTCTAACATTTTTGTAAAGTTATTGCGTTCAATCGTAATAACTTATAATTTTAAAAAATTATTATAATTATATTATCTTTTTTTAATAAAAAGACCATTAACAATTTCTATTTGTCAACAGTCTTAAACAATCATAAAATTATTTAAGGTATTAATAACTTTTGGCCGATGGATAAAGCACTAGTTGCTAAATTATTTAATGTTTGTAAAGCCGTAACTGTAGTATTAAATTGTCTTGCTATACTATAAAGTGTATCTCCTTTTTGAACGGTATAGGTTTCATAAGTACTTGTTTTTGGTATAAATAATCTTTGTCCTATACTTAATAAGTTGCTTGTTAAGTTATTGGCTTTCTTTAATTCATCTACTGTTATTCCAAATAGATTCGCTATTTTATAAAGACTATCACCTGATTTTACAACGTAATATTCATCACTTTCAGATGCATCTCCCATATCTTTTACTTTCAGAACTTGACCTATAGATAGGGTATTGCTTGTTAAATTGTTTAGTCTTTTTAATTCATCGACAGATAAACCAAAGAATTTTGCAATACCATATAAAGTATCACCTGATTTTACGATATAGATATCTTCTGATGGCATTGTTTCATCTGGTGTTGTATTCTCTTTTATTTTTAAAACTTGACCAATTGATAACGCATTACTTGATAAGTTATTTAAACGTTTTAATTCATCAACCGTAAGACCATACTTTCTAGCAATACTCCATAGGGTATCTCCACTTTTTACAATGTAGGTATTTTCAGTAGATACTGGAGTATAAGGTACACCGATGTATTCAGCAAGAGATTTTACAACGGCTTCTGCAAGAGTTTCCCAATTATTTTTTAATTGATTAACATCATCACCTTTACTATCTGCAAATCCATACTCTACAATAATAGATTCGTTATTCGGTGTATTTCTTAAAATATAATAATAATCTAAATTTGGGTTGCTTGGTAGTCTTCGTTGATAGTATTTTCTTACATTTTGACCCGCTTTCGTAAAATTATCACTAATGATACTAGATAATTTATCACTATTACGAAGTGAATAAATAACTTCAGCACCATCGCCACCTCCTGCATTTATGTGATTCGATACAACAATCACATCATTTCCTTTTCCATAAAAGCTTTGTACTCTTCCAGGCCTTACATCTGGAGATAATGTTTCATCTGTCGTTCTAGATAGGCTATTTTCGATTCCTAAATCATCTAATCGTTCATGAATATAATTACTTATCTTTAAAGTTAAATCTTTTTCGATAATCCCATTTGCGCTAGTTCCTGGATCATCTCCTCCATGGCTGGCACCTGTTATACCCAAAAACTATATTTCTTTTATTTTTTATAGGTTATATTTTATAAATCAAGATTCCATTCAATCTTAATTTCTCTTGTCTTGGTATCTTTATCTAATGCACCAACATATATTTTTTCTATAAACTCATCCACAATTATTCTAGTCAGTTTATCAATTTTCTTATATTTTTTTAGTATGCTTTCTATATCTTTTGAGTTTTCTTTTCTAGTTTCAGTTTCGTCAAGTTGTTTTTCTATATCTTCAAGTCTTGTTTGATAAGATTCAACATCTTTTGTATATTCTTCTCGAAGCATTGAAAAATCTTCTTCTGATATAATACCTTTCATCTTATCCATATAAAGATTTTTAAAGTACAACTTGCTTTCATTTAACTTTTTTTCAAGATTAGCTTTCTCTTTATTTAAATTAGTAATTAATGTATCTTGTCTATTTTGTCTTTCTAATGTTTCATTAAATTCTTCTTTTAGTAATTTTTGGTTACATTTTTTTAATAAACCATTTATAGCATCAAGTACATATTGTTCTATAATATCATATCTTATTGATTTATTATTATCACAAGTATGATACTTTTTATTTCCTTTGCATTGTAGATATGCTCTTTTTTCCATAACTCCACCAGCACATTTAATATTACATTGATTTCTCATAAATATTCTTCCACATTCAGCACAATAAACTTTACTACTTAAAATGTGTACTTTTCCATCTTTTGCTGGTCTATGATGATTTTTTAATCTTCTCTGAACTAAATACCATGTTTCATTATCAACAATAGGTTCATGAGCATTTTCAGTAACACTCCATTCTGATTTAGGAACACTTTTAGATTTATGATTTTTATAACTAATGTTTGTTCTTTTTCCTTGTACTAAATTCCCCATATAGGTTTCATTTCTAAGCATTGTTGCGATTGTGTCTGGTGTCCATATTCCAGTAGTATCATAATCAAAATTGCAACAAACAAAATTACTTCCAATAGACTTTTTATAAAGAGATGGACATAATATTTTTCTTTCATTTAAACTTGCACATATTCTATGATAGCCAAGTCCATTTTTGTATTTTTCAAATATTTCTCTAACAATAGGTGCAACATTTTCATCAATAATAAGTTTATGTTTATCATTAGGATCTTTCATATAACCATAAGGAGCAAAACTTCCCATAAATAAACCATCATCTCTTTTATTCTTTAATGACTTTTTAACATTGTTAGATAAATCTTCTAAATACCATTCATTAACAAGCCCATTGATTTGTCTTGATTTTTTGTTTGCTTCATTATTAGTATCAGCATTATCAACTATACTTACAAATCTAACTCCCCATTCAATAAACTTATTATGTAAATATCTTTCTATTACTTCCATATCTCTTGAAAATCTACTTTGTGTTTTACATAGTACAATATTTATTCTTCCATTTTCACAATCATTAATTAACCTATTAAAATCTGGTCTTTCAACTCCTGCTCCAGAATAATCGTCATCTGAATAAATATCTACAACTTCCCAATCTTGATCCAAAGCATATTTTAAAAGCATACTTTTTTGATTAGCAATTGATTCACTATCATCGTTTTTATTCTTCTTATATCTATCTTCATCAGATAGTCTACAATATACACCTACCTTTTCCATCTACTACAACACCTCTAATCTTAAGAGTTGTAGCAAACTTAAATCTACAAAGATATTATATATCATTTTAAGAATTATTTAAAGCTACACTATCTTCTTCACTTGCTAATATAACTCGTAGTAATTTTTTTGCTATAATATCTTCTAAATCTTTTTCTTCAATAATTACATTATTTTTATTTACATATATTACATTATAATTTACCTCCATTTTATCTGTACCCCCTTTTTTATTCTCTATAAAGAATATCCTCCTAATTTAATCATATTTCAATCCTCCTTATACTTACTTAATAATTCTTCCATGTATGCTTGTTCTTCAGAACTTGCTTTTTCTGATTTACAAACTTCTGGATGCTCCATCCAATATGGAATTAAATTATTATTAATATTATTATTTTTTCTTGTATATTCTTTTCTTTTATATTGGTAATTTTTTACTATGTTTTTATTCTCGTTTTTTTCTAAAACTTTAGAATTTTCATTACTCACGACTGTCTTATTTAAATAAATTTTTCTTTGTCTATTAACAAATTTAACATCTATGTACTTCTTCCTTTTTAAATTATTAATAGAATTTGATATTGTTTTTTCTTTAACACTTAACTGATTAGCAAAGTAACTATTACTAGCGTAGCAATACTCCTTATTATTTGATAATGAATTAATCATACCATAAACTAACTTATCTGTTTGGGAACAAGTTTGGTCATTTAATATTATTCTTGGTACAGCTATAAAATACCTTATAAAAGCCATATATCCCACTTTCAAAATATAGTTTCTAAGTATTGGTTAAGCCTATTTTGAGCGCAATATCCCTAGGAGGATTTTTTATATCTATCCTCCAAAGATATTGTTTTAATTCATTCTATAACTTATATAGAATAGGTACTAACATAAGCCTTTAATCTTACTGTACCTCTTATAACTAACGTTCTGTAAACTTTTTTAGTTAAGTGTTATTGTGTACATTCCTGTATCATATTCTTGAAATACTAGGTATTTTAATTTTTCTAATAGTTCTAGATTTTTTCTTAAACCCTCATTTTTAATTTTGATGATTTGTTGTATTTCTCCTATATTTATATCTGTGATAATTCGTTCATTACCTTTAGCATATATATAAGAGTAAATATATTTTGCTTCTTTTGGAATACTTTTATCTTTCCATATTGTTTTTGGTATCTGAAACTTTACAATCTTCATTCATATCTTTTCCTCCTTCCTTTTTTGATGAGTTTTACATCAATTTCAAATTGAGTATATCATTATATATTGAGTTTGTCAACATAGTAATTACAATTTTGTTGATTTTTACAACAATGTGTGCTATAATTTATTTATCAAACGAAAAAGAGGTGTATTAAGATGTTAAAGAAAAATACTACAGAATTAGGTAAAACCATAAGTGAAGCAAGAGAAAAAATTGGAATTTCACAAAGAGAATTAGCAAGACAATCCAACATGGACTGTGCTGAGGTTTCTCGTATTGAAGCTGGAAAAAGATTAAAACCTAATGTTTTATATTTAAAAGGGATTGCTGAAACATTAAATTTAAGTATGGTTGATTTAATGAAACTTGCTGGATATAATGATATGGAAATAAATTGGGGACAAGATTTTTCTGATAGAAGAGCTACTGCTGACTATCAAAAACAAATAAAAAGTTATGAACAATTTTATTTTGACATTTTAGAAGAATTAGAAACAAGAAGAAAAACTGATTTTGCAATTAAAGGTGGAATTGCTGATTTAATTGATAAATTAGAACTTGCTAAAATAGAAAATAAGGAAATATCAAATGATGAAATATTAGATAGACTAAAAGAATTAATTCCTATGATTAGACCTAATTTAGAAAAATTTGATAAATCAAAATATCCATCTTTTGATTCTGGTGTATTTCCTAAAATGGAAATACAATCTGATGTGAAGTATCCTACTGTACCAAAGAATTTATTAGATAAGAAAGATTAAAATTACGAACACCTTTTATTTTTACAAGGTAAAAATGAAAGCAAGAAAAGTAATTTTATTCATCATTACTTTTGCTATGCAAAAGAAAAAATAACCTTTTTGCTTTAGTCGCCAGACTTTAGCATTAAGGTTATTTTCATATAAAGAATACGTGGCACGTTTTGTCAGCTATGCTGATGAAAGTGGCGATAGTATTCATTCTTTTTATTTAAACTTGATTTAAATAAAAAGGCAACAATATTACATTGTGAAACTTTGTAATATGTTGCTTAAATGGAGTTTCAAAAGGGAGCACCCTTTGCACACATCGATATTGGCTTTGCCAATATCGTAGTGTGTTACTAAAATGTCATTTTAGTCATTTACGAAAATCCATTAGTTGTAAAACTTCTTTTGAATTTTCATGATAAAATTTTAGTTATAATCTTATATAATTAGTATAAATTTTCATAAATTCTGAATGTGTTTCAATAACTATCTCATAAGTATTAGAACCAATTTGAATAATTAATCCATCTTTTGCCTCTTGAATAGATGTAATCTTATCATGTGGTTTATCAAAGCTAACATTTTGTGATGAATAAATTAATCTCTTTGTTGTCAAATATAGAGTACCAAAATATTTAGTCCTTTGAGTTTCCCTAATAGCTTGACTACCACTAGCACCAGTTCTATATGAAATACCTTTTGCAATTCTTATGCTTATACCATTATTTTTTCCTGTATATCCAGTAGTAATAGTTTTATCTTTAAACGTATAACCTTTATCCATATAACAACAAAAATCATCACGTTCAAGGTTTAAATTTGGAGTATTAATACAAGGTAAATCCCCATCATTAATTTGTTTAATAACATCATAACTCATCAATGAGCCAAATCCATTTATGTGAAATAAATTCTTTCCAGCAGTTATAACATCTTTAAGCCATCCTATTAAAAATATTCCTCCAGTAAATAAATATAATATTCCCATACCAAATTCTCCATTAACAAACTTATGAACACCAAAAGGTCCTCCAAACAAAACAATAAAGAAATCTTTTATTTTTTTCATTAAATATACCTCACTTATTTTTTAATTTTAACTCACTTTTGACAAGATGAATAGGAATAAAAATGTCACGTTTACTTTCTGGTATGTAATAATTTTTTTCTTTAGCAATTTTTAATAAATGTTTCATTACTCGTTCACCATTTCTTCTTCCACATCCCAATAGTTCAGTTAACTCTTTTTGATTAATATATGCTTTTTCCATTCATATCCCCCATTTTTGCTAGTCTTATGGTATTTCAATCTTATTTTTCGTGTGATAGCTTGGTATTTTTATAAAGTATAATTATCTACATTTCCATTATATTTATATTTTAATTTACTAAATTTTATTGCTTCAAAGGAAGTTCCCCAAAAAACAATTTGCTTTTCAGAATTCTCATCAGAATTATAAATGATAACTAAATAATGTTTCTTATCGTTTGTTCCTAATGTATTATGATATTTTTGCATAAATTCATTATCTCTTAAATAATCAATTTTGACTATTTTGTTTTTAGGTAATGTAACAGTCATTTCAGGTTTAATCTTTTTAATTTCAAATACATCCTCTTTTTCTTCTATAGTACATGGATAGTCTTGATTGAATCCTTTTAATCCATCATAATGTACAACTCTAATTATGTTTTTGTTTTTCTTTTTAAATATCATATATAGTCACCTCTAGTTTATTTATTTTTTTCTTTTAGTAAACTAATTAAATCTTTTTTCATACCATCAAAGTTATCAATAATTTTGTTTAGTTTATCTTCAATTCCATCAATAAGAACTTCTGTTAATTTTCCATTTTTATATGCAATTAGTCTTTCTGCAATAATATGATAGCTCCAACTACCACCATTGTTTTTAACAGCAAAGCCAATTGGGAGTTTATCTTGTCTCATACCAATAGATATAAACATTGGAGATACACCTAAATAATCACCTGCAATCTTACAAGTAACTTTTTTCATATTTCTTATATCTTCATCTAAATATTTTTGCATACAATCACCCTATAATTGTTTTAAGAAATCATCTTCGCTAATTATTTCAATATTTTTACCTTTTTCTTTTAATTCCATAGCTTTTTGAACTTTACCACCATAATTTCCAAATTTCCATGCATCGCTTCCAGAACCACCAACTATTAAATAATTGGTTTTTGAGGTAACACCTTTTCCACAAATGCCACCTTTTTGATTAATCTTTTCTTCAATACTATCTTTAGAACCAGAATTAAATGTACCAGTTAAACAGAATATTTTATCTTGAAAATTCACACTATCATTTATTTTTTCCTCTTTTATAGGATTTATAAAATCATTAAACACTTTCATCAATTCATCATATTCATTAGTAGATACTACGCCATCTTCTAATACATTTTTTACGATGGAATAAATTTTATCAAAAGGATAATTGCCAATTAATTGTGTATTACTATCTAGCCATTCATTCAATTCATTAATCTCATCTAATTCAATTTTATTATCATTCATTATAGATTCAATAATTCTTTTTAAATTTTGTAATCCCTTTGTATCGTCACTATAAACTATTTTCATTCCTGTAGAACGATTTCTACTTTCAATATAATTGTAATTTTCAATATCATTTTCATCCAAACCATATTTATCATTTATATATTCAAATATTTCAAGACTAGCTGTAGTATCGCATAAAGCATTGTGATGGTATTCTAAATCTATATTGAGATAATCACATACTTGATCTAGTTTATAATGACTAATATCCAAATACTTTTGTGCTAATTTTTGTGTACATACAACTTTTAAAGTAGGTAAAGCAATATTATATTTCATTAAGGTTTTAGAAATAACACTCAAATCATATTTAACAGCATGACCTATGATTATACTATTTTCTATAATATCTTTATTATCTTTCCAAAACACATCAAAAGTAATGGCATCTTTAACCATATTAGGTGTTATTTTATTTACTCTCATATTAATATCATCAAACCTATCTTCTGGATTTATTAATATATATTTTTTATTTATAACGTTTCCATCTTTAACCTGTATAAATGCTATGGAACAAATGGAATCGGCTTTGGTATTTGGATTTTCAATATCCAATACTACATAATTATCTAATTTAATACTTGTTTTAACCATACTGTAATTCACTCCTTTTAAATTTTATATAAAGGTATATCTTGGATCTTTTTTCATTTTCTCTATTTCCTCATCTGTATAAAACCAATCTGAAGTATCAATTCCTCTTCTTTCACAATTTCTTGCTATTTCATTAATTGTGTCATAAAGATTTGTTAAATTCTTTCTTAATTGAGTAACAGTCATTTCTGGAATTATTACTTCAACCTTTGTATTACCAAGATTAAACCTCTTTATTTCATGTTTAATAATTATATCATCATCTTTCATAAAGATAACACTCCTCATATAAGATTATATCACAAAATATCACTCAATTATGGCTGAATACAAATATTAATAATCTAAGCTTAAGAAATTACAAAAAGAATTAAATAATTTTATCCTTTTAAGCTCTTTAAATAGTAAAAAGAATACAACCATTTCTATAACTAACATAATAATGGCTACCTCTATCGCCATACCTGGACTAATAACAGTTAAAGCAAAATCTTTTGGTATATTCAACAATTCACAGTAACTAATCCCAATATTATAATTAAACTGCATTAGAAAAACTAATCCTGAAAAAATCAATGTTAATATAAATGCTTTTAAACAAACTAAACAAATATCTTTAAAACTTAAATACATAATCTTTCTCCTCTCAAAAAAATTATATCACTATTTTGGTACATATTCCATACTTTTGGTAACAATAACTATTTTAATGGGAAAATTAAAATGGTGATGTACTGTGCTAGATAATAATTTGAAATATGCAAGGGAAGATTTAGAAATGACACAAGAAGAATTAGGTTATGTGTTTGGTGTTAAAAAAGCAACTATATCGAATTGGGAAAATGGCTACGATATAATTCCTTTGAATAAACTAATTAAATTCTGTAATCTTTATGACTATTCTTTAGATTTTATTATTGGATTTACTAGAGAAAATAAAATTTATCCTAAACTTGATAAAGTCGATAAAGTTAAAATTGGCAAAAAACTTAAAGATCTAAGAAAGAATCTAGGATTAACACAAGAACAAATTGCTAATGAATGTTCTATATCCCGTGCTACTTATTGTCATTACGAATTAGGTATGAATTTAGTATCAACTCTAACTCTTTATACAATTTGTAAGAATCATAAAATATCAATGGATTCATTTTTAAGACAACAAAAAAAGTGAGAATATGCTAACTAAATAACATACCTCACTTTTTTACATACCAATTTCAAAGTCATCTTTTTCTTTATCGTTATAAGTTTCATCGCTTTTTAAATAACTGGGTACTCCTGCATAATCAAATAACTCATCTTCTTTAGTAGTACCTTTAGAAATATCATAAATATCATTTGTATTAAAGTCTTGATTGTCATAATAGTCCTTTATTTCAGTTGTAGTAGCCTCTTTTGTAGGTTCATTACCAATTTGTAGTAATTCCCTAAAAAAGTGTTTTATTGCCTCTAAAATGGCTTTTAAATAAGTTTTAAGGTTATTATTCTCTTTGGTCAAGTTTTGATTTCTTGTAGTAAGTGCTTTTACCTCGCGTTGTAGATTATTATTTTCTTTTTCTAATGTTTGATGGCTTTTACTAAAAGTGTCTACTTCATTAAATAATTGTTCCATTTTAGGTTGAAATTCCATAATCTTTTTAGTTTCTTTTATTACATTTTGCATACTATCAAAAGTATCTTTTCTAACCTTTACATACTCTTTATCTATTAAGGTATTTTTAGTAGTTTGCATTTTTTCTTCAAAATCATTCATAGCATTATCAAGATTCTTATTGATGGTTTCAACTTTATTTTCATAATATTTTGTTGTTTTCTTAAATTCTTTTATTTTAATATGTTTTCTATCACTCCCCTTAATACCTCTTTCTAAATCGAATCCAGCTTCTCTTAATCTTAAATTATAAATATCTTGTAATTCTGATAAATGAATATTATCTTTTATATATTGTTTTTTTGAAATAGTAAATCTTTCTGTATTTGTTCTTTTATCTAATTTTTTAACAAGTGGTACAACTACGCAATGAATATGTGGTGTTAATTCATCTAAATGAATTGTTGCGTGTAATACTTGTTCTTTTTTATAACCTAAATCATTATAAACAAAATCCATACAAGTATCAGCCCACTTCATTATTTCTTCTTTATTCATATTATCAAAAAACTTATGGGTTGCTGTAAACATTAACTCATCTGCAACAACACTTTTAGATTTATTTAACATTTCATTAAAAGTTCTTTTTCTATCATCTCTTTCAGTTTTCATTCTTTCGTTATGTTCTTTTTCATAATCTTTTACAAGCAATTTAAAACCCTTAACATATTTCTCAGCTAAGGGTACTAGTTCTATATTGTTTTTCGTTAATTCTAATTTAATATTAGGATTACTTTTATAAGCCTTTTTTTCTCGCTTATTATGGGATCCTATTTGTGCTAAATCATTTATAGTCATTATCTGCTGACTTCTAAATATTCCATAATTCAAATTCATATATCATCCTCTCTTTCTAAATTTTTGAAAAATAAAAATACTTTCGTTAAAAAGTATCTTAGTGTAATTATTATTAAATTATATAGATTATCATTTGCTACAACTCATACTTATTACATTGGGTTTATCCAAACTTGGGTGACCAGCATCAAGAACTACTTTCTTAGCCATAAATATCCCTCCTACCTATAAGGTATGATAAAAGTCTATTTTGGTTAATTTAGTTAAATTTTTGAACAATTTAAAGTCTCATTCTTTATTAAGCTCCTTCTAACAAATCCCTTTCCTGTAAATCGCTAGCACTAATGATCTTAACATTTCCTTTATATAAACTAGAACTAATAAAGAGTCCATTAACAACAAACATATATTTAATTTTCCACTTCTTTTTTTCTAAATGATACTGTTTTTCTACATCCAAAAGATGTTTATTTATCCACTCTACTCTTCTTTTTTCTTTTGTTAAAAAACTATTTTTTGCACCATCTATAAACATTCTTTCATATTCTAAATGGATTTCATAAATATTATTAGCCAAATTATAATTTTTCGTTTCAATTAAACCTATTATCCCCTTTTCTTTAGCAATATAGAAAATATCAATATCACCTAATGGATTTCCATTTGCATCACAAATTCTTTTCTTATTTACTTTTGAAACATTTTTAAATGCCATAATTCCTTCTATTGATTTTACTTTTTGATAAACCAAATCATTAAACTCTTTTCCTCTTTGTTGATTAATCGTCGACATTAGATTAAGCATTTTTCTTCCTTTCGCCTTTAAAATTCCTGACGTCATTAGCGAAAAATAAAAATTTACACTATTTGCTAACGTTCGTATTCCCCAAATCAAATTATCTTGGTCCATTATTATTGGTTTTCTTGAAAAAGACAATTCTCGATTAAAACGCCAAGGATAGACATCATATTTTTGATAATTTTTAGGAGGTTTTAAAAAATCCTCTCTTGGAAATAAGGTTAAGTTATAAAGTATTTTATAAAAAATTTCTTTAGGTACATTTTGAACAATCTTTTTCGTAAGATCATTTATATTCACAATATTTAAAGAATTAATATTTTTTAAATTATCATAATGAATCAAATAGTGCGTTACATATTTAAAATCATCAAAGGTATATCCATATTCCTCTAAAAAAATTTCATTTAATTTTTCTTCCGTTAATAAATGAGCAACACTAATCTTTTCTAAATCATTATTAAACGTTTGATATCTAATTTTCCTAAACCCAGCGTTAACTAAACGAATCACTTTCCAATCCACTTCAGGCATAAAATACCCATCTACTTTTAACTTTCCATCGGTCAATTTATAATAATATAAATCGTTATAACCTGCGTATTCAATGATGAGCGTAGCAATACCCATAAATGCATCAATATCGTATGCATCAAAATTTTTACTTCCACTTGTATTAAAAGAGCTTAAGAGTTCGATTAAAAAATCGAGTGCATTGATACTTTGACTAATGGTATTGTACTCTTCAAGTATTGGTTCAATCGGTACCTTTGTATCACAAGAAGACTTATAAAATTCAAAACAACCATAAAATGCAGGTATTAATTTTTCATATTCCTTATAGAGATATTCAATTAAAGATGTTTTGGAATACTTTTTTAAATTGGTCAGCAAATAATGATATAAAAAATCAATCACTTTATTTAACATTTCGTTAGAACCCTCAAGACGATTGTCCTCTATAAAATCTCTAATCATTTTTAACAGAATATTCATATGGGCTGAAGATATTTTTATAAATGCTCGATCACGACCAAAAAACTTATAGATTTCTCTTTCATAATCAACAACTTTTAAAGCCTTTTCTTCTATGCCTTCTATATGTTTTGGATTCCAAATAAAGTTAGGTATTACATTCTCTAACATTTCTAGAAAACTTTGCATCATCTTTTTTTCATAATAATTGGTTTTAGAATGAAAAGTAGCATACAATTCTTTTGTAATATAAAGTGTTATCTTTTTATTTTTAATAGTATACTTTAAAATGGGATCCATAAAGTAATTATTATAAAAAGAATACTCTAAAAAATTATCTGGGATTTCAATCAAAAACACCAAATTACAACGATATTTTCTTAAATCCTCTTTCAATAGTTTTAACCAAAAAAATAGACATTCTATAAATAATTCCCCAATCGAACTTATTTTCTCATTATCTTTTTCTTTAAAAATAAACCATAGATTAAAATGTTCTACCTTAAATACATAATTATAGCGACTGATATCAGGACTATAATACTTTTCATTGGAAAGATTTAGAATTTTAAAATTTCCATAAGATGGTATCTTTAAGACATCCATTTTTTCTTTTAAAACAGTTTTGCTTATATAATCGCTAGAATAACTTCCGTTTTGAATATAACTAAAAAAGGCGGGTGCCATAAACTGATAATGATTTAATGAATAAAGGGCAATATTATTTAATTCAAAAAAATCAGTATTCATGAAATGAATTTGCTTTCTAGCTTCAAAATAATTAGTGAGAAAAAAAGATTCATCCATTTCATTTATATAAATTGCTTTTATCTCAAAAGGTTGTATGATAAAAACATTTTTTTCTATTTTAAGGTCTTTTGAATAGTGAAATGGTTTTAAAAATAAATAAGGCATATGAAAGAAAAGAATTTTATCTTCTTCTATATCACTTTTTAAAAGAACATTTTTTAAATAACGAATTCGATGAAATAAAAAAGTAGCATCGATTGTATAGGAATCTTCTTTAATTTGGTAATGACTAGAATGATCAAAAAGACTGGTAACCACTAGATATCCTTTTGTTGTATTTGAATATATTTTTTCAACATAAGTTTCTGTGTTTATAAGTGAAATCGTAGGATCCATTACTTCATAATGCCCTAAATTTTGTAAATAGAAATGAATTTCATTTTGATAGTCTTCGTTGTATTTTTTTAACAAAAAAGTAAGTGTTTTTTGATTAAAACAACTGACTAGTAAATTCATCATTAAATAAGGAAAACTTGTGACATTTAATAAAATATACCCTTTTGCCGTTTTCAAAAAAGGACGAAGAAAAAATTTTGGTTCCTGATAATTAAAAATTTCATCAATCAATAAAGAGTGGTGTTGTAAACTAATAGAATTCAAAAAGGAAGAATTTTTAGAATTGTTTGAAAAAACCACAAATTTTTTTAGAGAATCCAATTCGCTTTTTAAAGGAAAATAAATATCCTCTTTTTTAGAGAAAGTTTTAAGATTTTCATAACTAATTACTTTATTTTTATAAATTTTTTCCGATATTCTTAAAATATTTTTAATTATTTTTTCACATTTTCTTAAATAGGTATTAGGAATACTCTCTTCATTTAATCTTATGATATCTAAAAATTTTTGAATATTATCAATGGGTAGTTCACAATTTCCATAAAACAAGTGATAACATTGATCATAAACAAGTGGTAGCACAAAAGGAAACTGAGCATTATCAATCATTTCTCTTACATGAAGTTCACTAAATTTCAAAGTGATTTCCTTAAATTTGTTATAGGGCATGCTCTTCTTATTCGTTTGTTTATCAATTGTGAGGCCAGTCGCAATCATTACATTAAAAAGAATATTTTTGCTTTGATTTTGAGGATATAAAATTAAAGTGGCTATTTTGATAAAATAATCATCTACATTGTACTTTATAATTTCTTCTCTTAATTTTTGAATAGTTTTATTATCTTCTAAATTAAACTCGTCTAAAATTCTTTTTATATTCATTTTTCTTGTCCTTCATAAAACTTTAAAAAAGCTACTTTTAACCTTTTAATATATTTATCCAGCTCAAAATTTTTTCGATCATTGTCTTGAATAATAAAATAATCTAAAACATTTTGGGTTTCAACGTCTAGAGAATAAAAAGCTATTCGTAACCAATAAAATTGTTCATTAATTAAAACATACCATAAAGGATCTTTATAGTAATAAAGCCAATAATCACAATGTAAAAAATCAAAATCATATTCTTTTTGCATTTTATACCTCTAAATCATTATTTGAGAATTTATTAGCGTATCCTCATAACCTATTTCTTTATGGGCGTAGTTTTTAAAAATATAGCCCCTTATCCTATGCGTTAAACAGTACTGAATATACGTTACGATTTGAGCTGCTATATTTGAACTACTATCCTTACAACTCTTAAAGAACAAATATTGGGCATTTTTTAAAATATCCTCATAGATATCTTTAGGCATTTTAACACCTAATCGTTCTAAATTATTTCTAATCATTTTTTTATAAAGAAAAGAAAATCGATCATCTAATTTTGTCCAGCTCTCCAAATAGTTGATTCTAAATAAGCCAATATAATCATTGATATCACAATTTTCATATTGCAATAATTCGTCTACTCTTTTTTTAGAAATATATTGTCCATTAATATCCTTTTTATCTGCAGAATAATAGGCCAAAATCATTAAATTTCTTAACGTTATATCTTTTAATTTTAAAGCTAATCGCTTTACCTTTATATAATTAATATTTAAATATTCGCAATACTGTCTTGCCACACTATAAGTTACTTCTTCTGTAGATAAATGATTTAAAATCATTCTAATTTGGTGATATTTTTGTTTAATACTCATTTTATATAAAGTATTTTTTATTAAATCAGGTAGTTTTAGTTCATCTATTTCATTTTTCTTACAAAAATAATAAATTCGACCATAAAAATTAATATATTTTAACCCTTTTTGATGACAAAATTCCGTTAATTTACAATTTTCATATTTATAGTTTGCAATTCCTCTTATACTAATTCTTATACGACCATCTTCTGCTATACTTTTTTTTACTTCCATTTTTTTACTTCCACTCCAGATACTAGTAATTATACAGTATTGTAATAAGAAATACTACCAAAAATTGGAAAAAATTAAAATAATAACTAACCACGTCTAAAAGGCGTGGTTTTCTCTTGACCTATAAGGCCATAATATCTACCAGCCCGCAAATGGAGGCTGGCTTTCTCTTTGTTCAAGCTCAGTGTAATGACTACTTTAGCAAACCTTTAAAAGGGTTTGTATATTCTTTTTTACTTAATTTATCTTCCATTACATCTTCATGTTCTTGTTCTCTTATATATTTTCTTATTGTTGCTTCATTTAATCCTACTGTACTTACATAATATCCTGTCGCCCAAAAATTTCTATTTCCAAACTTATATTTTAAATTTGGATTTTTCTCAAATATCATCAAACAACTTTTTCCTTTTAAATATCCCATAAAACTTGATACACTCATTCTTGGTGGTATTTCTACTAACAAGTGGACATGATCTGGCATCATATGTCCTTCTATAATTTCTACACCTTTCCATTTGCATAAATCTTTGATATATTTTTGGATTTCAGTTCTTAATTTATTATATATAATTTTTCTCCTGTATTTTGGTATAAATACAATATGGTACTTGCACATATACTTTGTATGTGCTAAACTTTTAGCCATGACATCTCTCCTTTCGTGCTTTTAATATTGAGCTTGAACGCACCATATTATAGCACGAGAGATGTCATATTACTATAAGTCTTGTAATCCCACTAGCTTAGCTAGTGGTTTTTTGATGGCTTGCCCTTTGCAAGCCACACCCTTAAAGGTTAATAAAAAAACAACTCCTCTATCAAAATAGATTTGTTGTTTTTCCTTCAATTATTTAAATAAATTTTTCAAGCGATCCAAGAAAGTTACTTTACTTGTATTTTCCACTTGCTTATTTGTTTCTTTTGGAAGTTTTGCTGAATCAACAACCATTATAAATTTTGTATCGCTATTTTTTAAACTACCACTCGTTGCAAAGGAATTATAGCCATTACTTAATTTTGTAAGAGCTTTCATTTTACTAGCCACTGGTTTTACTTTGCTATTTATCATACTAGAAACTTTCGTTATTCCTTCTTTATTAAAAGTAGAAATTCCTGTTGATAATTCATCTATACCTTTATCTAATTGTTCTACACCATCATATAAAGTTTTTAAAGATGAAGCAACAGTATTAATAGATGCCTTTTTAACTTCATTTGCAACTTGTTTTGATACGCTACTAGCAACTTCACTTGCTGTTTGTGTTGCTGCTTGTTCACTTGTACTTACAGCAACTTGTTTAGATACCGTTTCTGCAACATATCCTGCAGTTTTTAAAGCTGTATTCGTAACTTGTTTTGTTACTTCATTTTGAAATTTTTGAACATCCTCTAAAACATAATTTTTTTCTTGAAAAGCTTCACAAGCACCTGTTGATTTTTGCAAACAAGCTCCATACAATTTAAAATTATCTTCCCCTAAATAAGAGGTCATAATGCCTACTACGGTATTTGTTACATAGTTAGTTATAGTAGCATCCTCTTTAGATAAACTAGGTTTTACTTTTTCCCATGCTTCTTTAGCAATACTACTTTTGTAAGTACTTGTAAATTTTTCATTTACTCCTAAAACCGCTTGTTTCTTAATTGCCTCTATTTGTTCTTGAGTCAAAGTCTCGCTATTTTCTTTTTGAAGATTATTCATAGAACTAGATAAACCATTTTTTAATTCTTCACTTCCATTTGCTACTTTTACTGCACCATTTTCTATTTTATCCATATTTTCTTGTAACGAATCAACTTCTGAGTAGATTGTATCCATTTTATCAAATAGTTCTAAATCACTATTTTCAATAATTTTAGGTGTTACAACGCTATATAAACTAGAAAGTTCAAATTTTGTCGTATCATAACTAATTTTTATGGTATCCATATTTTTAAGTTCATTTAATTTTAAACTTTCATACAATCCAGGCGTAGCAAGTCCAGCAATTATATTTTTTGTTCCATTAGAAACAACTTTACCATTTGTTACTGTAATGTTGCTGTTAACACTATTATCTAAAACTGTACCAACAGCAATAACAAAAGGAGTGTACAAAACCTCATTTTTTCCATTTACAGCCACCATATGTTTCTCTTTATTTTTATACTTTAAACTAATCGTAACATGTCCACTTTTACCAAGCATTTCTTCTAAAGTTTTTTCTTCATCATTCAACTTATAGGTAATTTTTAATTCAATTGGCAAAGATTTATTTGTTGTTCCTTGGTAGAAAATATCTTGACCAGAAGCATTCCAAATTAATTTGTTTTTATTTTTTGTAAACGTATTATCATTATTCACATTTAGTATATCTTCAAGTTCACTATAATCTTCTAAAGTCTCTAATTTTTTGGTATTTATTACTTGTTCATTTACAAGCACACTCTTTATAGAACCATCTTGATTTAATTTTGTATATACCGTTTCTTTTTTTGTTAACGCAAAAGTACTAATAGGAGAAATACTAATACTTATAAGCATTATCCAAATGGTTGCTTTTTCAAGTTTTTTAAAATTCTTTTTCATATTTTTCTCTTTCCTTTCTTTTAAAGTTGTTTTCATAATCACTTTATCAAATAGAAGAAGTATACTAGGAAGTACAGCAATAAC